>NZ_JAUBTN010000007.1:0-13019 GCF_036705055.1 Microcoleus sp. CZ3-B2
AGAATGAAACAGGAAGTAAGGTTCAAAGTCCAGCTTTGTATAAAGCTGGGTAGCTTTGGGTAAGTCTTATGTAACGGTGTGATATCAAGTCAGGAATCTCAATCAACCCGCCCCGCGACTGGGGTGGGCTGAATTCTCCCCCATTTTCAGGCCCTCAGCAGTTGTTTAGAGGCTGATTCGCCTGCGAGTCGGAGTTGCCGCCTCAATTGCAAGTTCAGCAGCACCAAGACAGTCCACTGGCTGAGTATGGAGAGAAAAATGGTATGTGCTGACGCGCTCTGCAGACTCCAGCCCCCAAGGACTGAAAAAAGCCACATGAAAGGAGCTTTTTCTGGGGTGAGGGAAAGCATAGATAGAATAATTGGTGGCAAAAAGATAGCGCCTCCGACTGTAAAAACCGCCAAAATTTCCTGGTTTCGGATTTTGGCAAACAAGAATAGCTGGGTGACTGTGGCGTAAATCATGAGGATATTCACGAAGAGAATCATGAATAAAAAGGTATGGCGCGATACCAGTATCCAAGGTGTAAAAATCACTATTGAAATGAAAAAATTGATGGCTATCGCAACTTGTGCCGGACTTTTTTCGCTCCAAATTAAATCGAGTATGGGGTATCTGCGCCACAACTTCTGATTGCTGGGAACGATTTGTTTCCGATACCTTGCCCAATCAGATAAAGCTTGTCTTTCAGGAGTTAAAGCAGCCATTAAAGCTAATAACAGCACGAAATTCATGAACAATAAACACAAGATGTTTTCGCTATTTGTGATTTTGGATTGCAGTGCAAATCCTAAAATTATTGACTGAGAGCAAATCACCAGCAAATAACTTTGCTTCTTGCTCAAAACAGTGGCGGTCGGGTTGGGAAAGCGACGTTGCCATCCCTGCCACATCCAGTAGGTTGCAACCGCAGCAATCAATAAAGATAAGGCGGTACAAGCCAAAAGATTTTCGCCAACCTGCAAATTAAACCATTCGACATCGGTGAATTTTTTAATTAACCAACTAAGGTTAGAATCCGATGACGGATTAACGTGAGAAACTACCTGTTTCAGGACAGCAGCAGGAGACAAAAATGTCAGAAAATCAGCAGCATTGCCGAATGACGATACATTAAAAGCTGTAGTAATAAAAGTCAAAACCGCAGCGCTAGCCAACCAAGGTTGAAGCCCTCCCAACCAACTGGTTGTTAAGCCAAATAGCATCGCGCCGCTGTAGAATAAAGCACAGCTAGCTACCATTGCTATGTCGAAAGATAAAATATGATGCAGAGGTATTTGAGCTGCTAATCCGCTGTAGAGGTGCAGCGGTACAGCCAGAATTGCTGCGAGATACAATAAAATTGGGACACCGAGAATTTTGCCGAGAAAAATTGTGGTGGCAGATTGGGGACTGAGGCGAATAAAGTTGAGCGTGCCCCGGCGTTCTTCTTTGTCTAAGTCGCTCACTAGCATATAAGTGCCTGCTACTAATAGCACGATCGCACTAAATATACTCAGATAAACGAATATTTGCAGCCACCAAGACGGCCAGTTAATGATGAAATTTCCTGCAGCATCTTGGATACATTGGGTTTGATAACCTTTGGCATTACCATCAAGTCCAGCGCAGAATAGGTTGTGAGTGGGATAATTGCCCTCAGAGACGGGGGGGACAACGGGTATCTGGGCACTCCAAAATAAGAACAGCACCAGTTGACTGCTGAGGGAAAGGAAGCTGACGATCGCAATTTTGCCTATTTTCAGCCGGCCTTTGAGTTCTCGGAATAACTGGGGATTCCAGTTACCGATTGTGTCTAGTATGTTGAGAATCATAGGTAATAGTTTTGAGTTGTGATTGAAAAAGTCGCCCTCAACTGTCAAGATGCTTGTTTGTGTCCCATCTTCAGGAAGATGGTTTCTAGGTTTTCTTGAGTGCAGTGAAATTCCGTGAGGGGAATGTTAGCATTGACGAGCGATCGCAATAAATTCGCTGCATCTTCCCGGCTTCCTGAAAAATGAGCGCACACCTGCTGAGTTTCCGGCAATATTTCCCAACTTTCTACCCAAGGAAAGTTTTTGAGTTCCGATGTCAGCGCTGCTAAATCTCCCAAAGTTGACAGGAAAATTTGCTGTTTTCCGAGGCGTTTGTAAAGTTCTTGCAAAGGGGCACTTTCGACAAGATAACCGAGTTCCATAATTCCTACCCAAGTGCAAAGTTCGGCTAAATCGCTGAGAACGTGGGATGATATGACTACGGTCATGCCGGCTTGTTGCACAGCTTTGATGATTTCGCGAAATTGCGATCGCGCGATCGGATCTAGACCCGAAACTGGTTCATCTAACAGCAGTAAAAGCGGTTCGTGAATAATAGTTCGTCCCAAACTCAGGCGCTGTTTCATCCCCCGCGAAAGAGTGGAAATTAAGCTGTTGCGTTTGTTGGTTAATTGCACGAGTTCTAAAACTGCATAGATGCGTTCTCGGCGACGGGGTTGCCGCAAGTTGTAGAGTCGAGCAAAGTAATCTAAATAATCCCACACAGTCAGGTCGTCGTACAGGGGAAAGTCGTCGGGAAGAAAGCCGATGTGCTGTTTGAGAGTGGGGTTAGATCGATCGCGCAACAAGGGACAGCCGTTGATGTAAATCTCCCCTGTAGTAGGTTCTTCGGCGGCGGCTAACATTCGCAGCAAAGTAGTTTTGCCGGCACCGTTGGGGCCGATCAGCCCGCAGATTTCGCCGGCGGCGACTTGCAAATCGATGTCATTGACGGCAATATGGCGATCGAATTGTTTGGTGAGTCCGCGAGTGTCTATTGCTAATTCTTTTGCCATATTTTAAAGGCGAGTGAAATTGGCTGCGGTTCGTGCTTAGTTCCAAAGCTTGCAACTAGCTTAGCCTTTTGATACAGGAGTTGTCACCTGCATTTCGTAAAATAAATTGTTAAGTATTAAAAAGATTTTGAGTTTTGGTAAGGTAGCGCAAAAGGTAATTAACAATTGGTAAACTTATTGCGCGATTTTTTGAGCGATATGGAAACCGCAGATCGAGGCAGATTAACACAGATAAACTGTTACTCATATAGATTGTGTATGGCGATTGAGGGGGAGAGGGGGAGAAAGGGAGAGGGGGAGAAAGGGAGAGGGGGAGAGGATTTTTGATTGTCATCAAAATATACAATGTTTATTTGCACAACAGCTTACACGCAGATGTTTTTCAAGATATGAAAGGGTAAGATTTTAGAAGAATTATTGACACGCTTTTTATTAAAGAACAGATAAAGCACTTAAAGCAGCCCCAGATCCTTCAAGCAACGGCGCGTTAACTCGATTCTAGCTGCTCCATCCTTTGTACTGCGGATGTCAATGTTTGTGGCAAAAAAGTAAGCATTTTTATTCTGCTCTAAATAACCGACATACCAGCCAATTTCCGCCTTTGTTTGTTCTCCAAATCCAGCCCAACCTGTTTTTGCTCTGATTGTGTAATTGGGAGTTTGCTCGACAATCATGATGTCTTTAACTAGAGAGAGCGATCGCTCGGAAAAGGGTAAGTCGTTGTTGTGGAGACGGCGCAAAAATTGAATTTGTTGATTGGGTGAAATTCGCAGTTCTCCTTCTAACCAAAATTTATCAATATCATCTTTTTTTCCAATGTTTTGGTTGCCATAATCGGCTTTTGCTACCCATTTTTGCATTTGTTCGTGTCCGACTCGGCGTGCGAGAACTTGGTAAAACCAGACGGCGGAAAGTTTGATGGCTTCTCTCATGTTCAAGTCTCGATTCCAGGCGGGAATTTGCCTTTGAATTCCATCCCAAGTGAGAATTGCAAGTTCATTGGAAATTACGCCTGTTTCTAAGGAAATTAGAGAGTTGAGAATTTTAAATGTAGATGCGGGTAAAAAAGCTGTGCTGTTGCGCTGCGGGTTGTGTTGGTAAAGCCGATCGCTATTCAAGTCGTAAATGGCGATCGCCCCTTCAACCCCTAATTCTTGAAAGTGCCGTCCAAAATTGATTGTTTGAGCAACATCTCCTTGTCGGTGCGGAGATTCCTGCGCTGGAGTAGGTGCGGTTAAGGCTGATTGCGATGGCTGAATTAAAACAGTAGTAATGCAGCTTAATACGATTAAAATCAGAGCGAGCTCGCGAAATATTCTGTTCATAAATTTTGATGTATCATATCAAATCCTCTCTTCATCGGAATAGTAAATTCACTGGTGACTGTTGACTGTTGACTGTTAACGGTTGACTGTTAACGGTTGACTGTTAACGGTTAACATCATGAGGAGTGCAACCGGAATTGATATCAGGTGCGTCAGACTTAGGCTATGTGGGAAACAATTAGATTTTTGGCTTGACGCACCCTACAATATATGCGATCGTTGTGTAAGTTATCAACTACAAAACTGCCATAATAGTTAAGGCGACTAAACAGCTTAACTGAACTGCTAAACTCACAATCCGAAATTTGGGATCGAGGCCGGCAATGTGAATTATTGAGTGTATCAACCGAAACACGATGTACGTTACAATCAGCGCGTCTACGGCTGTTCCCGAAACACTCCTAACTGTTAGGAGAAAAACCACTCCCAAATACAAAGGCAGGTTTTCTACCAAGTTGGATTGTACTCGAAATAGCCGCCACAGCAAACTTTGATCGTTTGGTGTGCCGAAATCTTTGGGAGAACCGCCGGCAGATAGATGCCGAATCCTGACGGTTAGCAGCATGACTACAACTGCGATCGTCCACAGGATGAAAATTACTAAACCCCAGAGTGGGAAGCTCATATTTGTTTGTTCAATTTGGATCATTTTTTTACCTTGCGAAACTATCGCACCATTGTATTGAGCAAATGTTCGATCGCACCCGGTAGATTTTCGCACAAACCAGTGTGTACCCTCGATGTTTGAACGATCGTGCTGCGGGGCGCTACGAGCCAGTGAAAGCGCTCTCTGTGGGGAAGTTGACCGATCGCGCCAGATTCGGGGCCGCCCGCACAAATGACGGGAATGACGGCTAGGTGGTTGCGAATCAGTTCCATATCTAAGGTTGAGTCGATCGCCCTCAAGCGCTGTTCGTCAATTTCGATCCGGGCTTCGAGAAATTTTTTGGTACCGCAGGAAACGATCGCCCCGACGTTGATAAATTCTTCGCGATCGACTTTGGGAACGACGCGGATAATGGCATAATCATACAGAAATCGAGCGGGCACTAATCGCTTCCTCCAAAAAAATATGTGTTGATTCTAGCCGGTTTAGCAGGTACTCAATATAAGCATCGCGATGTTGGTTGCTGTCGGTGAAAGGCGAATTTCCCACCAGCCAAACATCGGGAATCAGTTGAACGATGTTGCGAATAATTTCTGGCGTTAGAATCTGAGTCATCTTGAAGTTTGCCGCTTCCAGATTGCTCGCAAAACGCAGCAAAACGTGGTCTTTAATTGCGGGAAAACGATCGCGGCTGCGGGATAGATAATCTTTCCAAGTGTGGTGGAAATACATCGCCGCACCGTGGTCGATCAGCCACAGCCGGCGGTGCCATACCAGCATATTTGCATTGCGCGGCGTGCGATCGATGTTGGTGACAAAAGCATCGAACCAGACAATTTCCGAGGCCAGATCCGCCTCAGATTTGCCCGCTACGGGGTCAAAGGTGATGGAACCAGGGAGATAGTCGAGGGCGAGGTTGAGGCCTGCACTAGCGCGAATTAAATCTTGAATTTCCGGGTCTGGTTCAGTGCGGGCGAGTTCGGGATCGAGTTCCACAAACACGAGTTCGGGGATTGGTAGCCCGATCGCGCGCGCAATTTCCCCGGCTACTAACTCCGCGATTAAAGATTTTGCTCCCTGACCCGCGCCGCGAAATTTGAGTACGTACATACCCTCATCGTCGGCTTCGACGATCGCCGGTAGCGAGCCTCCCTCACGCAAAGGAGTGACATATCTGGTAGCATTGACTGTTCGCAAGCTGGGACTCATGCTATTTTAGATTTGGGATTGAAGAATTGGACGGGACTAGATTGCTCGTGTAAAATTTTGATTGAGTCAACCGCAGATGTCAGGCAGATTGACGCAAATCAACGCAGATACATTTTTATTTAAATAGTATAACTTGATAGCAATTATAATATAATTATGTACAAATTTGCGGCGGCTTCTGAGCATGAATTAGTTGTGTTTGGTGCGGCCAAACCGGGATACGGCGATGCAGAAGTTGCTCGATGGATTGATTTTATGCGGCGACAGAAGATCGATCGAGTTTGCTGTTTGCTTGCTGAATCTCAACTCGTCCGCTATGGTGATTTGGTGGGAAGCTATCGAAATGTTTTTGGGGGCGATCGCGTTTGCTGGGCTCCGATCGCCGATTTTGAATTGGCCAGTCGCGAAATTTTAATCGATCGCATTTTACCGTTTTTGGCATCTGCAGATAGCGCGGGCGATCGGGTGGTAGTTCACTGTGGCGGTGGAATTGGACGCACAGGACAGGTCTTGGCTGCTTGGTTGGTTAGCGGGCGGGGATTTTCTAACCGAGAGGCGATCGCGGCTGTCAAAAAAACTGGCAGAAATCCCTATGAAGCTGCGATCGCAGCTTTTTTGAAAGGTCGAAATATGTGGAAAGTTGCCGCAGAACTTGATGCTTTGTTAGATGATTGCCGCCGTGATTTTGATCGAGAATTAGAATAGATTAATTGTTAATTTGTGGTCTATTTTGGGTTTAATATCATGTCCAGTCTACGAGCGTCACAAAAAGGGTTTGTAGTGCGGACTTTAGTCCACAATCCTGAAGCGTATGCAAGTCCGCACTAGGAACTTTACTTTATTTTATATCAATTCCGGTTGCACTCCTCATGATGTTGACTGTTGACTGTTAACTGTTAACATCATTCCGATGCAACCGGAAACGATATGACCAATGACTAATGACCAATGACTAATGACCAATGACTAATGACTAATGACTAATGACTAATGACTGCTCAATTGGGCCGCCACGGCTTCGGTGAAGGGAACCGGCGCATCAAGCTGTAACCAGTGGCTGGTTTCGGGTATGACGGCGGTGGCAATTTCGGGGCGGAGTATGTGGAGGCTGAAGGGCCATGAGTTGGCGGGTGCGAGCACTGCTGCGATTCGCGCGCCCGGAGTTGCTAAGTAGCGATCGATCGCACCGACGGCGCTGTAAGCAAACATACCTTTGTACATACCGATCAGCCGATCGCGCGGGGTGGATGCGAGGCGCGCGATCGTGGTTTCGCGCGTCGCAAGGGTACTGCCTTCGAGGGCTTGGGCGAACTTTTCCTCTGCCGCAGCGCGGTAGCCGTCGCCCGCTAGCGCTGCGAGGAACGGAACCATCTGTTCCTCGTACACGGAGGGCGGCAGGTAGTTAAAGTCACCGGGCGGATCTGCGAGAACGAGGCGCGTCACCCGCGTTGGCGCGGAGGCGGCGGTGGCGAGAACGACGAGGGCCCCGAAGCTGTGCCCGACAAGGGCTACTTGGGGGATGTTCAGGGCGTCGAGGACGGCGATGATGTCGGTGGCGCAGGCGTCGGGGCTGTAGTCGCCGTCTGCGGGCGGATCGGAGGTGCCGTGGCCCCGGAGGTCGATCGCCAGAATGCGCTGGTTTTGACCTAGATTGGCGCGCATTCTGGCGATCGTCTCGTCCCAAACTCCAAGGTGGTATGCCATTCCGTGTACGAAGAGGACGGGGATGGGTTGTGGTTCTTCGCCACTTACCGCGCCCGTGTCGGTGAGATTGAGTCGCCCCGCAGGGCCGGCGACAGTTGCAATTTGCATAAAATACCTGGACTTTAACCTTGTTCGGATTGGAACGCAGGTGCGTTCCGTTTTTGTCATGGTAATCGACCGGACGTGATATGAGATAGTTATTAACCTTGACAGTCGATCGCACCGACGGCGCTGTCAGCCAACATACACTGGTACCTATTTGGCTTTGTCCTTTCAGCGATCCTTTGGCGTTTTTGCTGATTCTAATTTCTGTTTTTGATGCGGGCGACTTAGTGGCGCGATCGCAAATATCAATCTTAATTGGAACGCGGAGCATAAATAATCTGCTCTCCCCCCGCCCCTTATTTTAGTCAAGCATCGCCTCATTCAAGCAAGTTTTTCTTAAGTCACATCTACCTAAATTTGCACCTCTTAAATCTGCATTTTTTAAGTTAGCATTGCTTAAATCTGCATAACTCAAATTTGCGCCTCGGAGATTAGCATCAGATAAATTAGCTCCAACTAAATTAGCCCTGACCAGTTGTGTTTCACTCAAGTTACTGCCACTCAAATTTGCTCCCGGCATCTCCGCTGATCTTAAATTAGCTTGACTTAAATTCGTGCCGCCCAGGTCAGCCAAATTTAATTTAGCATAACTCAAATCAATCTTTTCCAAGCAAACTTTATCCAATTGAGCGCATCTCAAATTGGCATTAATAAAAAATCTGTCTCCCAGGGCATAACGGCGGAGCAATTCGTCCGCTGCTAACCGAATTAAAACTGTTTCGGAAGCATTTTGGTAGCACCACGATGCCTCCAGCAAACTAGCGGCTGCTTCAATTGCTACCTTGTCGGATTTAGGGAGAACCAAACTATTGCAGCCATCCCACTCACCCTTGAGCATAAATGCCATGTCAGAAGCTGCTGCAATTGAGTCGCATAACAAAACGGTTTCTTGTTTTGGTTGCAGCCAGTTCATTAAACCTATCGAACTCTTGTTTTTCACGGTTGGTTCGGGATTTGTTTGTTTTTCTTAATTATAGATAAAATTATTTTTAATGTGCTGAAACGGTAGGCACGCGGCGCGCACCTACCGTCATAATTCGGGGAATTAACCCTAGATATCGCAGCAGGCAAAAGGCATTAGTCAGATTCTGACTAATGGCTGATGACTGATGACTAATCTGTTGTACTTACGTGGTCGATTCTCTCTAATTGCCAGAGAATTTGGTTGCCCTCGCGGCGGACGCGAGAAACTACCCAGTTGCGCCACACCCAGTTGTCTCCGCGACTGGTGACAGCGCTGGCATTTACATCCATCAAATCAGCCAGTTCAGAACTGGTGATCAAGTAGCCCTTGGTGGCCACTTCATCGGCTGTGTGCAAAGTTTCTATCAGGTTGCGGAGTTCCTGAACTCTCACCTCGCGGGGCAAGTTCTCCAGGGTATCGGCAGTTGAATCCATCATGGTAGAGTTGGAGCTCGGAAGGTCAGAAGTTATGACATAGGATTCTATCGTTTTGTTACCAGTTGTGTCCGTTTCTTCCAAAACAATTGGGTTTTGCAAGTGTAGGGGCGGTGCCCCCGTACTCGCCCCAGTCCCGCCTGCTGTAGCTTTCTGCTGTTGCAGTTTGGGAGTGAGATTGCGCGAGAAGCTGCGGGCGATTTCGTCGCACCTGTCGTTGTAGAAGTTGCCGGAGTGGCCCCGGACGTGTTCCCACTGGATTTGTCGCGAATTCAGCTTGTCTAGCAGGTGCCAGAGGTCTTGGTTGACGACTTCTTTGCCCGTCGAGGTTTTCCAGCCTTTGTTTTTCCAGCCTTGAATCCATTTGGTGATGCCGTTTTTAACGTATTCGCTGTCCGTGTAAAGGGTGACTGGTTCGGTTTGACCGGAATTGGCAAAAAATTCGAGCGCAGCGACTGCTGCCTGCATTTCCATGCGGTTGTTGGTGGTTTGGGGGTCTGCTCCCCCGAGTTCGTGACAGTTGCCGTCGGCGTAGCAAACTACTGTACCCCAGCCGCCGGGGCCGGGGTTGCCGGAACAAGCGCCGTCTGTGTACAAGCTTTTGATGGTGGGAGTTGTCATGAGGGAATTAATTTTTCATTGACAGGTAACTGGTTTGCAAGTGTAATAATTGAGGAAAATAGGGATCGACTGTAGCTGCCATGAAAAACGTCAACTTAAAGATTAAAAAGGTCGGGTTATTTATTTGTCCGTTTTCTTTGTTAATTTTTAATACTTTGGCGCAAGCACAGCCCATAGTCCCGGCTGCTGATGGTACTGGGACTGCTGTTACCCGCACCGGCAACCGCTACGATATCAATGGCGGCAGTTTGTCGGGAGACGGGGCAAATCTTTTTCACAGTTTTGGTCAATTCGGCTTAAATCAAGGTCAAATTGCTAATTTTCTGACTAATTCGGCTATTCAAAATATATTAGCTCGCATTGCTGGCGGCGACGCTTCGTTAATTAATGGCTTAATTACTGTCACGGGCGGCAATTCTAATTTGTTTCTGATTAATCCTGCGGGGATTGTGTTTGGGCCGCAGGCGAGTTTGAATGTGCCGGGGGCTTTCACTGCGACTACTGCGACGAATGTCGGTTTTGGTTCTAATTGGTTTAATGCTGCGGGTACAAATAATTTTAGCGCGTTAGTTGGTGCGCCCAATGCTTTTTATTTTGGCGCGACTCAACCGGGGAGTATTGTTAATGCTGGCAATTTGGCTGTGACTCCGGGGCAGAGTTTATCTTTGTTGGGCGGTACGGTTGTTAGTACGGGGCAGTTGTCGGCACCGGGAGGGCAAATTACTGTTGCTGCGGTTCCGGGGGAGAATGTTTTGCGTATCAGTCAACCGGGATTTTTGTTGAGTTTGGAGATAGCAGCGGGCGGGAATTTGGGGAATTCTCCACAAGGTTTAAATCCTGTTTCTTTGCCGCAGTTGCTGACAGGTACGGGGCAAAATCAGGCGACTGGTGTTGCGGTTGCGGATGACGGTAGCGTGCGGCTGGTGGGTTCTGGTTTGCTGGTGAATTCTGGGGATGTGGCGATTGCTGCTGGGAATGTGTCTGCGCTGGATCAATTGAATGCCGGAAGTGCGAATTTATGGGCTGCGGGAAATCTGACGTTAGCGGGGACTAGGCTGCAAACTGGGGGGGATTTGAGCTTGCTGGCCGGGGATGCGGTGCGGGTGAGAGATAGCGTTCAGAATCCGTTTTTGGCGCGGGCTGGGGGGAATTTGGAGGTGCGGGCCGATCGCGCGATCGACATTCTCACTCAAAACGCGACTGGCGGCTTGTCTCTTCCCCCGCAATTCCAAAGCGCAGGCAATTTGAGTTTAGTTAGCAACGGCACGATTTCGGGGGATTCTCACTTTGTTGCGGGAGGCAATTTTTCGGTGCGGAATTTGTCGGGAATGCCGGGAAATTTTGTGAGTTTATTTGACCCGATTATCAGTTCCGAAGGAGATGTTTTTTTCGGGGATTATACTGGTGTTTCGCTGAAAGTAGAGGCGAGGGGGAGTATTGTTGGTGAAAATATTACTATTACTGGCCCGGATTTGGCATTGCGGACTGAAAATGTGAATTCCGACCCGGATATTGCGATTTTAACCAGGAGTCCGGCTTTGATTCTGCGGGCGGGAGTGGCAAATTTGGCAAATTCTGTTAATGTTTCTCCTGACAGTTTGGGTGAGGATGCAAATTTCACTGCGGAACCTGTTTTTAGCAGAAATTTGATTGCTGTGGAAAATATTTTAGCAGCCGGCCCGGTGATTTTGTCGGCAACGGGAGATGTGCAAACTAGAGATATTAACGGCGGACAAGTTAGCCTCGAAAGCAGGGAAGCTGGAGTAGTCGTTGGGGGGAGATTAACGTCGAGTTCGACAATTAATATTCAAGCTGTTAACAATATTATTCTGACTAATGATATCTCTCGTGCTGATATCAACGGCAATATTAGTCTGAATACGACTGGGGGTAATATTGTCACCGGTGCGATCGACACTGGGAATTCTGGGGCGATCGCCTTCACAGCTTTTGGCAATGTGAATTTTGGGAATTTGCAGGGTTCTCAAGTTAATATTACCAGCAACTCAGGTGCTCTGGGAGTTTTGACCGATCCGAATACAATTGTCCCGAATACAACACCCGCCAATATTACAGCCACGGAAAATCTCACTTTGGCAGCTTCGGGCGACTTAACCGTAGGGAACCTCGCGGGTGCTACTCTCAGGGCTAGCAGCAGCAGCGGAAGTGTGGCTACGGGTACGATCGCCGCTGCGGGAGATGTCAGAATTTTAGCAGGACAACAAATCAACACGGGGGCGATCGCTGTTAATCCTGCCACAAATCCAGTTAATCCTGGGATTCCCACAGTCAATTTGGACGCCCAAACTAATATTAATGTGGCATCGATTGATGCTGCCGCAGCCAGCGTTGCTTTGAGAGCTTCTAGCGACTTAAATACTGGGAATTTGCAGGGGGCGGCAGTTGATGTTAATAGTGATGGGGGAAATATTGCGATCGGCAATACTGCGTCAACTGGAAATATCAATTTAAAAGCTGCGGGAAATGTGAATTCAGAAAATTTGCGGGGTGTGGGTGTTAATATTAACAGCCGTGCGGGGACGATTGGAGTTACCAGTGCTACCGCCACCAGCAATGTAAATTTCACCGCTTTGGGCAATATAAATTCAGGTATTTTACAGGGAAGTGATGTTTTAGTTAATAGTAATGCTGGAAGCATTCAGACTGCAAATGTTACCGCAGCTAACGGTGTCAGCTTCACAGCGTCTGGCGATGTCAATGCTGGAAATTTGCAGGGAGTTGTAGTTGATTTAGTTAGCAGCAGGGGAAATGTCAGCACTGGCAATATTAATGCTTCATCAATTGTGGATATTTTAGCGGGAGGGCAGATCGGAACCGGGGAAATAGATGTTAATCTTTCGGGGCGCGATCGCAATCCTGCAGTGAATATTAACGCTCAAAATGAGATTAGCATTGTATCGGTGAATGCTCCGGGCGCTAAAGTTGATATCGCAACTCCGGGTTTGGTGCGAGTCACTGGTACTGTTGACCAAAACCGCACTCCTGTGAGTGTCTCAACCCTTGGTGGCGCTCAACCGGGTACAGTCAGGATCGCCCACGGTGGCGGGGATGTCAATCGGCGGATACCTTTTGCGGTGGGAGATGCGACGGTTAACGGGACTGCTGGGGCGATCGCCAGCAATACTTCGGGTACAATTACTCAGGGACAATCTTTCATCAATTCTTACACTCAGGGCAATAGTGCGATCGTCACTACCAACCAACCAAATAATCCACCGGG
>NZ_JAUBTN010000007.1:13119-137325 GCF_036705055.1 Microcoleus sp. CZ3-B2
AATAACTCCACCGGGAATAACTCCACCGGGAATAACTCCACCGGGAATAACTCCACCGGGAATAACTCCACCGGGAATAACTCCACCGGGAACCAATCAGCCGCCGCCATCACTCAGGGATAGATTTCCCGATCGAGCGCGATCGGTTTTTCCCGAACCCAACCAACCTTTTAACCCCCAACAGCAACGGAATCAAAACAGAATATCGCGAGTTATAGGAAAACCCGGAGAAAGGATACCGCCGGAAAGAATCCAATCTCTGAGAGGACTGAGAAATGTTATCAATTCAAATATCAGAGATTCAGTTATTCAGTCAGCATTTCGCAGTGAAATCGGCAGAAATTTGGATGTCGGTCAAATATCGGCAGCTTTACCTCTGCTGGAAAAATCTTTCAGCCAAGAATTCCGGGAATATTTCGGTATCAACGTTAGCAGCGACGAGTTGCTATCCCCAGACGAAATCAAGAAAAAGTTAGCATCTGCGGGTGCAGAAACGGGCACGAAACCCAGCTTAATTTATCTGTTTTCGCGAGCAGACAAATTAGATTTAATGTTAGTAACTTCTTGCGGTGCAGTGGTTCACAAAACCGTGTCGCAAGCAAACCGGGAAGAATTGCTGAAAGTTGTAACTGAATTCAGGGGTGAGATTACTAAGCCTGGGGCGCGGACTACTACGAGTTATCTACCATCAGCCCAAAAGCTTTATAAGTGGATGGTTGCGCCTTTGGAGGAGGATTTGCAAAAGTGCGAAACGGATACTATTTCCTTTGTTGTCGATCGGGGTTTGAGAGGTATGCCCTTTGCTGCTTTGCACGACGGAAAGCAATTTTTGGTGGAAAAATACAGTCTCAGTTTGATGCCGAGTATTAATTTAACAGATAGTCGCTACGTGGATCTCAGAAATTCTCAAGTTCTAGCCATGGGCGCGTCGGAATTTTCCGAGTTGAATCCTTTACCCGCAGTGCCTGCAGAAATAGCTGCTATTTCGCGAGAGTGGCCGGGAGCAAGTTTTCTGAATGAGGGTTTCACTTTAGAGAATTTGAAACAACAGCATCAAAGCCGGCCTTTTGGAATTATTCACTTAGCTACTCACGGCGAATTTCGTCCGGGGGCTCCGAGTAATTCTTTTATTCAGTTGTGGAACAGTCGGCTAAGATTGAATGAGTTGCAGAATTTGAGATTGAATAATCCGCCGGTGAATTTGTTAGTTTTAAGTGCTTGTCGGACTGCTGTGGGTGATGAAAGTGCGGAGTTGGGTTTTGGCGGTTTGGCGCTGCAAGCGGGGGTGCAAACGGCTTTGGGGAGTTTGTGGTATGTTTCGGATGAGGGTACTTTGGGATTGATGAATGAGTTTTACCAGCATTTGAAGACTGCGCCAATTAAGGCTGCGGCGCTGCGAGAAGCGCAAATTGCGATGTTGCGGGGTAATGTGCGTTTGGAGGGCGGGAAGTTGCGGGGTTCGAGTCGGGGCGAGGGGGTGGAGTTGCCGCAATCTTTGCAGGGGTTTGCTGATTTGAAGTTGTCACATCCTTATTATTGGTCGGCTTTTGTGATGATTGGAAGTCCGTGGTGATTGGTAATCGGTAATGAAAGCAAAAGGTAATTGACAATAACCGCAAAGCTTGCGGCTTAAAAGCTGGTGCCCTGCCAATTATTCATTACCCATTACCCATTAGCACACATACCTCATTTATCTGAGAAAGGCTATATATTGTCAAGCCTTCAAATCAGAAAACCAAATAGAAACCTCAGCATCTGGATTTTCTGGCAGCCGAGTCCATCCAGTTGATTGGGCAAATCTCTGCTTGATTAGCGCCAGTTGATTTTTATTTTGCTCCAAAGCCTTAGATACAACAAGTATGACTCTCAAATCTTGTGCTGTTGTAATTTTCATCTGAGCTTCTTCACTGTCAACTATTGGAAGTGTGAGGATTCTGTGTCTCATTTCCAGCCACGAACCAAAACGCAATTCATCGGTATCTTTAGTTAAGACTACAACATCTTTAGGTGATTTAACAGCAGAATTTATTTGACTAACTACCGATTTAACATTCGTTTTTGACAAGATATCGACATAGATAAAATTCTCTGTTGTTACGTAATTTTTCCGCAACATTATAGCCTCAGCCCAATCACCTATATAATTGAGCGGGGGCAGCAAGACAAAGAATACCAATAAAATAGACAAGACAATTTTTGATAGGATAGATTTTTCCCGATTTGAAATCCAGTAAAGGTAGGAAGAAATAACAAAAAAGACATTAAGTATAAAGAAAGGATTGCTATAACGACCGATGCCTGCCATTAATAGATTAATTCCAGTTTTATAAGATATATATGCAATGAATATAAAAGGAATCGTGGAAAGGCAGCCCCAAAGAATAATAAGTTTTTTATTGTATATATTTTTTCGAGCGCAGTCTGCAACAAACCAAAAAGCTGCTAAGGTTCCTGCTAGACCTACAAATATTTTAAAGGTTTCTGTTTTTCCTGAAATATCTAAAGCAAATAACTGTTTAAAAATTGTGCTTGTACAGGTCAACAGCCTGCCTTGAGTAAAAATTTCTGAATTGAATAGACCCAAACCAGGAGCTGCTATTAAACTAAACAAAAAACGCATTCCTCTTGTAGAAGGCGATGCCACAGGAATAGCAGATTGAAATTGCTCTACAGCACTATGGACTCCAGAAAGTGAATGGTGAATAGCACTCAGACCAATTACGGGTAACAAGCTGAATCCCGTACAAACTGTTAACAGGATAAAACGGTTTTTCAAGGTATATTGTTTGCTGAAAAACCATAAAAATACAGCTAGATATGCGAGAATTCCTAGAGAAACTAAAAAAGCAGAGTATTTTAACCAGTAAATTCCCCCTAAAAGTAGACCTAGTAGAGCTGCATGAATTAGAAGGCGGCTGTCAAATTTATTGCCTGATGATAAAATTGAACACAGATACATTGCGTAGAGTAATACCCAAGGCATGACTGCCCACGGAATCACATCTCCTGCTGTAAAAACCAATAATGAGCCAATTTCTATATAATAGATAGATAACAGGACAGCTATAATTATTTTGATTTTTTGGTCAGAGGTGAGAGTATCTATTACCTTTATCCACCCCAAGCCGCCTGAAAGAAACAAAAAGTATGCCGTTGTTCTGACTGCAATTCCTAAAGGCAATCCGAGGGCGATTAAAGGTAAAAATGTGAAGGTAACGCCGGGAGCGTGCCAGACTATCCAGGTTTGTATATCTTGGGATATATCTTTGGGATTTACGGTGACAACTGAGTTGATTAAACTAGATCCTCCGCTCAACCACTGGGAAATTCCTTTAATTTGAGGAATGGGATCGTACTCTATTCGGTAAGGAAATAATGAGGCGATCGCAAAAAAGACAGTGACAATAAATATAAATATTAAATATGGCGCTAATTGCCGATAACGAGAATTTGTTAAATTCATATTACAGTTTTAGTTAGGGAAACTATAAAGTATAAGTCAATACGGTTGACTGAAGAATAATCTGAATTGCAAAAAATGCCTCTATTGCCTATAAAATCGTAAGATGAAGTTCATCAAAAAATATTAAGTCAATTGTATTGAACTATAAGTCACCTGTCTCAAAATTGGTAATAAATGTGATGTTTCTTAATAGTTCTTGAAATTTTGGCTGGTAGGTATGTTCGCCAGCAATGCGGATGGTACTATTGCTCAGGGACAATCTTTCATCAATTCTTACACTCAAGGTAGTAGTGCGATAATCCGCAGGGGAGTTTGTGGTATGTTTCGGATGAGGGTACTTTGGGATTGATGAATGAGTTTTACCAGCATTTGAAGACTGCGCCAATTAAGGCTGCGGCGCTGCGAGAAGCGCAAATTGCGATGTTGCGGGGTAATGTGCGTTTGGAGGGCGGGAAGTTGCGGGGTTCGAGTCGGGGCGAGGGGGTGGAGTTGCCGCAATCTTTGCAGGGGTTTGCTGATTTGAAGTTGTCGCATCCTTATTATTGGTCGGCTTTTGTGATGATTGGAAGTCCGTGGTGAAAAGATATTAATATTCCTGTTCTTCTATTAGATCATTTCCGGTTAAACCGGAATTATGTTTACTGTTTACTGTTTACTGTTTACTGTTTACTGTTGACTGTTGACTGTTCACTGTTTACTGCTTACTGCTTACTGTTTACTGCTTACTGTTGACTGTTGACGGTTGACTGTTGACTGTTGACTGTTCACTGTCAACCGTCAACAGTGAAATCGAATTTACTATTCCGATGAATAGAGGATTTGATATTACTTAGCACGGCAATTTTCCGAGGATTTTAATGATTGGCAGTCTGTTTTTCCATTTTGTATTTTCCCCGCAGCGCGTGGCATTACTTGAATTTGCGGTTCGGTTAGCAGCGAAGTGGTTGGTAAAGCCGACAGAAACGAGCGATTGAAAGCCAAGAGATGCCGAAAAACTAAACAGGAGTTAAAAAACCCTATTTTTTTCGTTTCTAACGCGCTATTATTTACAGAAAGCTGGTGCGTTGTGACTTAGCGTTAATTTTTAGCAGAAAAATCAATATGCTCTCGATTCCAGGCGTTGCCGTCCAGACACTGCTCTATGAAAGTGCTAACTCTCTGGTTTACCGGGCCATTCGGGAAGCCGATCGCCAACCGCTCATCCTCAAACTTCTCAAAGAGAGCTACCCCACACCTCAAGAATTGCTGCGCTACCGCACTGAATATCGCATTACCCGAGAGCTGAAAGAGGCGGGAGTCGTGCGAGTCTATGATTTGCAAAAATACCAAAACAGCCTCGTGATTTTTGTGGAGGACTTTGGCGGGGAATCCTTGAAAATATGGATGCTGCGGCGAAAGTTTAGCCTCAAGGAGTTTCTGCTCCTGGCGATCGCCACTACTGAAACTTTAGGGCAAATTCACAGGGCCAACATCATCCACAAAGATATTAACCCCTCAAATATTGTTTATAACCCGGAAACGGGGCAGCTCAAAATTATCGACTTTGGTATTTCCACTCAGCTAACGCGAGAAATGCCAACCCTGAAAAACCCCAGCATTTTAGAAGGCACCCTCGCTTACATCTCGCCGGAACAAACAGGCAGGATGAATCGCTCTATCGATTACCGCACGGACTTTTACTCCCTCGGTGTCACCTTCTACGAATTGCTGAGTGGAAAACTGCCTTTCGAGACAGAAGATGCTTTAGAGTTGGTTCACTGCCACATTGCCAGACAGCCAATTCCCCCGCACGAAATCGAGCCAGAAATTCCCCTAATTATCTCCCAAATAGTCAGTAAATTGATGGCGAAGAATGCCGAAAACCGCTATCAAACAGCAGTGGGTCTCAAGCACGATTTAGAAATATGTCAGGTTACATTACAAGAAAACGATAGCATAGAAGAATTTGACTTGGGAACGCATGATATTACAGATAATTTCCTGATTCCCGAAAAATTATACGGCAGAGAAACAGAAGTTTTCGAGCTATTAGCCGCCTTTGAAAGAGTTGGTAATGCTACTGCCGAAATGATGCTAGTCGCTGGCTCCTCTGGAATTGGTAAAACCGCAGTCGTGAACGAAGTCCACAAGCCGATCGCCCGACAGCGCGGTTATTTCATCAAAGGCAAATACGACCAGTTCCAGCGCAATATCCCGTTCAGTGCATTTGTGCAAGCATTTCGGGAATTGATGGGACAATTATTATCAGAAAGTGACGCTCAGTTAGACAGATGGAAAACCCTGATCCTCACAGCAGTAGGCGAGAGCGGGCAAGTCTTGATTGACGTAATTCCTGAATTAGAACGCATCATTGGCGCTCAAAATCCTGCACTAAAATTGTCGGGGAGTGCCGCCCAAAATCGCTTCAATCTGCTGATGCAGAAATTTGTGCAAGTATTTACTACTGCTGAACATCCCTTAGTGATGTTTCTGGACGATTTGCAGTGGGCGGATTCGGCATCACTGAAATTGCTACAACTATTGATGGAGGATACGGGACATCTCTTGGTATTGGGTGCTTATCGGGATAATGAGGTATCACCTGCTCATCCGTTTATGTTGGCGGTGGATGAGATTGTGAAGTCTGGGGCCACGGTGAATACGATTACGCTGCAACAATTGCGTTTAGCAGATCTCAATCAGTTGGTAGCAGATACACTGATTTGCGATTTATCTTTAGCTCAACCTTTGACAGAATTGGTTTATCAAAAAACCCAAGGTAATCCCTTTTTCTCGACTCAATTCCTCAAGGCGTTGCATGAAGATGGTCAAATTATTTTTAACCCCCCTCAATCCTCTCTTAGTAAGGGGGGCAGTCAAGGGGGGTGGCAGTGCGATATTAATCAAGTTAAATTTGCCGACGCCTCGGATGTGGTGGAGTTTATGGCGGCGCAATTGCAGAAGTTGCCTGCCGAAACTCAGGATGTTCTCAAACTTGCCGCCTGCATTGGGGCGCAGTTTGATTTAGAGACATTGGCAATAGTCAGCGAAGAATTACCAGAACAAACGGAATTAGCGCTGTGGAAAGCCTTGCAAGAAGGACTCATTTTAGTGATTTCAGAAGGCTATAACTTCATTCAAGCAGATGCTCAATCCCCAAATCAGTCTGTTGCTAATCCCACTTATAAGTTCCTGCACGATCGCGTCCAGCAAGCGGCTTATTCATTGATTCCCGACGACCAAAAACAAGCCACTCATCTGAAAATTGGCCGGTTGCTGCTACAAAGTTCTTCCGAGATAGAAATAGAAGAAAAAATCTTTGATATTGTGGGGCATTTAAATCAAGGAATTGAGTTAATCAATCGATTAAGTGAACGCTCAGCCTTAGCCCAACTCAACTTAGAAGCTGGACGCAAGGCCAGAAATTCTACCGCCTACGCTGCGGCAAATATCTATCTACAAACGGGAATTGAGCTACTGACACCTGAATGCTGGCAAACTCAATATGAATTGGTGCTAAATCTTTATGTTGCTGCTGCTGAAATTGCCTATTTGAATGGTGACTTTGATGGTATGGAACAGAGGGTAGCAGTGGTTTTGCAAGAAGCCCAAACAATTTTAGATCGAGTTAAAATTTACGAAATTAAAATTGCCGCTAAGACAGCCCAGAGTAAGGTTTTAGAAACGATCGCAGTAGCAAGAGAGGCACTCTTACAATTGGGGATTGAACTCCCTGCCGAACCTGATGAAGTCAAGATTGGCAAAGCGCTGCAAGCCCTTGCGGGGCAACTAAGCGGCAGAAAAATTGAGGAATTGGTTGACTTACCTGTGATGACAAATCCAGAGACTCAGGCAGCTATGCAACTGTCTGGTATGTTGTTTCCACCCATTTTCCAGGGAATGCCCGGTTTGCTGCCCCTGCTGAGCTCCACGATGGTGAGTTTATCGCTCTCTTTTGGGAATGCGCCCGCATCGACAGTGGGTTATGCGATGCACGGGATGGTGTTATGTGCCTTTTTGGGAGAGGTAAAAACGGGTTATGTTTTTGGGCAATTGGCACTCTCATTGCTGGATAGGTTGAATGTACCCGAATTCAAGTCCACAGTTCTGCTTTTGTTTGGCGGTTGGATTCAGCACCGCCAAGAATCTCTTTTGGCAACGATACCGACGCTGAAAGAGGGCTATAGGTTGGGTATGGAAACGGGCGATTTTGTAGACGCTGGCTACAACATATATATTTGTTTTTATACTTATTTATTCGCTGGTGTAGAACTAGATACTTGGGAAGCAGAAATAGCAAGTTTCAGGGCGGTAATGGCGCAGTTGAAACAATATTCTGCGCGGGTTTATTTGGATATGATTCAGCAGACGGTGCAAAACTTGAGGGAAACCCATACTCGGCAGGATTTGTTAATAGGATCTGCCTATGATGAAACGGTGATGATTCCCAAGCACTATCAGGATAATGAATTTACGGCGATCGCCTGTGCCTGTATCTACAAACTGCTGCTTGCTTACTGCTATGGCAATTACACGGCGGCCCTAGACCATATTACCCAAGTCCAACAGTATTTGATGGGAGTATCTGGATCGACTTTTGTGCCAATTTTTCATTTTTATGCTGCCCTGACGCACCTGGCACTTTTTTCCGCACAGCCAGAAACGAAGCAAACTGAAATTCTTGGCTTAGTGGAAACCCATCAAAGCACGCTGCAACAGTGGGCGAAAAATGCTCCGATGAATTATCTGCATAAATGGCACTTAGTTGAAGCAGAACGGCAACGGGTGTTGGGCAATAAGGCCGAGGCGATTGAAATGTACGATCGCGCAATTTCTGGAGCCCAAGAAAACAAATATGTTAATGACGAAGCCCTGGCAAACGAACTCGCAGCAAAATTCTACGGCGAATGGGGCAAAACAAAAATTGCTCAAGCCTACATATTTGAGGCGTACTATTGTTATGTTGAATGGGGAGCAACTGCTAAGGTAATAGATTTAGAAACGCGATATCCCCAATTATTCATTGTAACTCAATCGGGAAGAAAAAACACTCAAACTACCGTAGCAATGACAACGACTGGTTCGGGGAATCACCTAGATATCAGCGCAGTGATGAAGGCTTCTGGGGCGATTTCCGGCGAAATATTGCTGGATAAACTACTGTCTAGCTTGATGAAAATTTTGATGGAAAATGCAGGGGCGCAAAGAGGCTATCTGATTTTGTCAAGCCAGGGACAACTGTTAATTGAAGCTGAAGGGGCAATCGATGACGAACAAGTCACGGTGCTGCACTCAATCCCTGTTGATAATTGTCAAGAACTTTCTTCTGCGATTGTCAATTATGTGTCCCGCACTCAAGAAAGTATGGTACTAGATGATGCTGTGCGATCGGGACAATTTACCAACGACCCCTACATTCAAAAGCATCAGCCCAAATCAATTTTATGCGTGCCGCTGATCGATCGATCTCAAATCGTCAGTATTGTTTACCTAGAAAACAATCTGACCGCCGGAGCTTTTACGCCCGAAAGAGTGGAACTATTAAAAGTATTATCTGGACAAGCGGCTATCTCGATTCAAAATTCTAAACTCTATACAGAAGTCCGCGAAAATGAAAGCAGGCTGGCTCAACTCAACAAAGCTTACGAGCGCTTCGTCCCCCATCAATTCCTCCAGTTTCTCAAGAAATCCAGCATCATTGATGTGGAATTGGGCGACCAAGTGCAGTTAGAAATGTCGGTGTTGTTTTCAGATATTCGCGATTTTACCACACTTTCGGAAACTATGACACCGGAGAATAATTTCAAATTTATCAATTCCTATCTTTCTCGCATGGAACCCGTGATTAATGAAAATAAGGGGTTTATTGATAAATATATTGGCGATGCGATTATGGCGCTGTTTAGCGGTGAGGCGGATAATGCGGTGAAAGCGGGAATTTCTATGCTGCACCGTCTCGTTGAATACAATCAATACTGCGCTAATTCAGGCTGTGCCCCGATTCAGATTGGGATTGGAATTAATACGGGTTCTTTGATGCTGGGAACGGTGGGAGGACAAAATCGCATGGATGGGACAGTAATCAGCGATGCCGTTAATTTAGCTTCTCGCGTGGAAAGTTTGACAAAAAATTATGGGGTGTCGCTGTTAATTACCCAGCCAACTTATTCGCGCCTGAAAAATCCATCTCAGTATGCAATCCGCACTCTCGACACGGTAAAAGTCAAGGGAAAATCTGAAGCGGTGACGATTTATGAGGTGTTTGATGCCGACACGCCAGAAATCAAAGCGGGCAAGTTAGCTACGCTGGAATTGTTTGCAGAAGCGAGGGCAATTTACTTGGAAGGGAATGTGGCTGAAGCGGCGCGGCTGTTTTCCGAGTGTTGGCGTCAGAATCAGGCCGATCGCGCGGCTAAAATTTATTGGGAACGCTGTCAGTCTGCATTGGGGACTCGCACAAAAATCAAAGACAGGCTACACAATTTAAATTAAGCGGTTGCTATACCTGAAAATCAAATCAAAAGTGCGATCGACTGTTGATGCAGCATACAAATTAGGCGATCGAAATCGGGGCTACCAAAAAGTATTCGCAGGCTGCTGCCCGAAAAAGTCAACATTATTTGTGACAAAAACAAAACTTTTTCGTTTCTAACGCGCTATTATTTACAGAAAGCTGGTGCGTTGTGACTTAGCGTTAATTTTTAGCAGAAAGATCAATATGCTCTCGATTCCAGGCGTTGCCGTCCAGACACTGCTCTATGAAAGTGCCAACTCTCTGATTTACCGAGCCATTCGGGAAGCCGATCGCCAGCCGATTATCCTCAAACTTCTCAAAGAAAGCTACCCCACACCTCAAGAGTTAGTGCGCTACCGCACCGAATACCGAATCACCCAAGAGTTGAAAGAGGCGGGAGTTGTGCGAGTTTATGACTTGCAAAAATACCAAAACAGCCTCGTGATGTTTGTAGAGGACTTTGGCGGCGAATCCTTGAAAATTTGGATGCAGCAGCGAAAGTTTAGCCTCAAGGAGTTTCTGCTCCTGGCGATCGCCACTACTGAAACTTTAGGTCAAATTCACAGCGCAAATATCATTCATAAAGATATTAACCCCTCGAATATTGTTTATAACCCGGAAACGGAACAATTAAAAATTATTGATTTTGGCATTTCCACTCAACTAACGCGAGAAACACCGATACTGAAAAACCCCGGCATTTTGGAAGGAACCCTTGCTTACATCTCACCAGAACAAACCGGGAGAATGAATCGCACTCTCGATTACCGCACAGACTTTTACTCGCTTGGTGTCACCTTCTACGAATTGCTGAGTGGAAAACTGCCTTTTGAGACAGAAGACGCTTTAGAACTGGTTCACTGCCACATTGCCAGACAGCCGCTTTCCCTGCCGGAAATCGAGCCAGAAATTCCCCTAATCGTATCTCAAATTGTCAGTAAATTGATGGCGAAGAATGCCGAATACCGCTATCAAACAGCCTTCGGAATAAAGCATGATTTAGAAATGTGTCTGGTTCAATTACAAGAAACGGGTAACATTGAGCAGTTTGCTTTGGGAACGCGAGATATTACAGACCGTTTCCTGATTCCCGAAAAACTTTACGGCAGAGAAACTGAAGTTTTTAATCTATTAGCAGCCTTTGAACGAGTCAGTACAGGTAGCGCCGAAATGATGCTCGTTGCTGGTTTCTCTGGGATTGGTAAAACCGCAGTCGTAAACGAAGTCCATAAGCCGATCGCCAGACAGCGGGGCTATTTTATTAAAGGCAAATACGATCAATTTCAGCGCAATATTCCCTTCAGTGCATTTGTGCAAGCATTTCGGGAATTGATGGGACAATTATTATCAGAAAGTGATGCTCAGGTACAAACATGGAAAACCAATATTCTCACCGCAGTAGGTGATAGCGGGCAAGTCTTGATCGAGGTAATTCCTGAATTAGAACGGATCGTTGGCGCTCAACCGACTGCACTAGAACTGTCGGGGAGTGCGGCCCAAAATCGGTTTAATTTGCTGATGCAAAAGTTTGTGCAAGTATTTACCACAGCCGAGCATCCCTTAGTGATGTTTTTGGACGATTTGCAGTGGGCGGATTCGGCATCTTTGAAGTTATTACAACTGTTGATGGAGGATAGGGGGCATCTGTTAGTATTGGGTGCTTATCGGGATAATGAGGTGTCACCTGTTCATCCGTTTATGTTGACGGTGGATGAGATTGTGAAGTCTGGGGCAGCGGTGAACACGATTACGCTGCAACCGTTGAGTTTAGCGGATCTGAATCAATGGGTAGCAGATACGCTGATTTGCAATTTATCTTTGGCCGGGCCTTTGACAGAATTGGTTTATGAAAAAACCAAAGGTAATCCCTTTTTCTCTACTCAATTTCTTAAGGTATTATATGAAGACGATCAAATTATTTTTAACAGGTATGTACGGCATTGGCAGTGTGATATTGCCAATGCTAGACTTACCCATGCCTCGGATGTGGTGGAGTTTATGGCGGCGCAATTGCAGAAGTTGCCTGCCAAAACTCAGGATGTTCTAAAATTGGCGGCTTGCATTGGGGCGCAGTTTGATTTAGAGACATTAGCAGTCGTTAGCGAAGAATTACCCGAACCAATGGCATCAGCGCTATGGAAAGCCTTGCAAGAAGGACTGATTTTAGTGATTGCAGAAGGCTATAACTTCCTTCAAGCAGACGATCAATTTAATATTGAGTCTATTACTAATCCAACTTATAAGTTCCTGCACGATCGCGTCCAGCAAGCGGCTTATTCATTGATTCCTGATGACCATAAACCAGCTACTCATCTCAAAGTTGGACAGCTACTTTTACAAAATGCCTCGGAGATGGAAAGAGAAGAAAAACTGTTTGATATTGTCGAGCATTTGAATCTAGGCAAGGAGTTAATATCCCAAGCAAAAGAGAGGGAAGCCTTAGCACAACTTAACTTAAAAGCTGGACAGAAAGCTAGAAATTCTACTGCCTACGCTGCGGCAAAAGTTTATTTGCAAATAGGAATTGATTTACTAACAGCAAACTGTTGGCAAAGTCAGTATGAATTGACGCTGAATCTCTATGTTACAGCTACTGAAGTTGCTTATTTGAATGCTGACTTTGAGGGTATGGAACAGATAGCAGCAGAGATGTTGGAAAAAGCCCAGACAATTTTAGACAAAGTTAAAACTTACGAAAATTTAATTATTGCCCATACTGCCCAAGGTCAGATAAAAGCGATCGCAGTCGCCAGAGAAGCACTGAAACAATTGGGGGTTGCACTCCCTACCGAAGCTGATCAAGTCAAAATAGATCAAGCCCTACAGAGCCTTGCGAGAAAACTTCAAGACAGAAGCATTGAGGAACTGGTGAACTTGCCTGTGATGACCGATATTGAGACTCAAGCCGCCATGCAACTCTTAGGACTGTTATTTTCAGCCATTAATCAAACCATGCCGAGTTTACTGCCCATACTTAGTTCTACGATGGTGAGTTTATCGCTCCAGTTGGGAAATGCACCGGGATCGATACTAGGGTATTTGATTCACGGTGTGGTGCTGTGTTCTGTTTTGGGAGATGTCAAAACTGGCTATCGCTTTGGTAAATTGGCACTGAATTTACTCGATCAGTTTAATGCAACGGAATGTAAGTCCCTAATTCTGGCTGTATTTAGTAGCTGGATTCAGCATCACCAAGAAGCTCTCAGAGCAATGATGCCAACGACTAAAGAGGGGTATAGGGCTGGCATGGAAACTGGCGATTTTCTATACGGTGGCTATAGCATACTCGTTTACTTTCATGCCAACTTTTTCGGTGGAGTAGAACTAGAAACTTGGGAAGCCGAACAGGCTGGCTACACCGCTGCTTTCGGTCAGATGAAGCAATATTCTGTCCAGGCTTATTTGGGTATGAATCAGCAGGTAGTAAAGAACTTGAGGGAAAGTATGAATCAACCCGATTGCTTAATTGGTAATGCCTACGATGAAAGGGTGATGATTCCTAAGCATTATCAGAATAATGACCAATCGTTGATTTCTTTTGCCTATATCTACAAACTACAGTTGGCTTACACTTTCGGGAATTGCAGTGCTGCCCTCAGCCACATTGCCCAAGTCAAACCGTGTTTAATGGCAGTATCGGGATTGTATGTTTTCCCCATTTTTCATTTCTATGCCGCCCTCACCCACTTAGCACTTTTTCCCACTCAACCAGAAATTGATCAAGCAGAAATTCTTATGCAAGTGGAAACTCATCAAACCACTCTACATCAATGGGGGCAAAATGCTCCGATGAATTATCTGCATAAATGGTATTTAGTGGAGGCCGAAAAACATCGAGTTTTGGGCAATAAAGCTGAGGCGATTGAAATGTACGATCGCGCCATTTCTGGAGCCAAAGAAAATAAATTCCTCAACGAAGAAGCACTAGCTAACGAACTAGCCGCAAAGTTCTACTGGGAATGGAGCAAGGAAAAACTTGCCCAAACCTACATGATTGAGGCATATTATTGTTATGTTCAATGGGGAGCCACTGCTAAGGTAACGGATTTAGAAACGCGATATCCGCAGTTATTGGCGCCAATCCAACCGGGAAGAAAAACAACTAAAACTACGGCATCAGTGACGACCACGGGTTCTGGTTCTAACTTAGATATCACCACGGTGATGAAAGCTTCTCAGGCGATTTCCGGCGAAATATTGCTGGATAAACTACTGTCTAGCTTGATGAAAATTTTGATGGAAAGTGCAGGGGCGCAAAGAGGATATCTGATTTTTTCAATCCAGGAAAAGCTGTTAATTGAAGCTGAAGGGAAAATTGATGATGAAGTTGTTACCGTGTTGCAGTCAATCCCGGTTAAAAATTGTCAAAAACTTTCTGAATCAATTGTTAATTATGTGGCACGTACTCAAGAAAGCGTGGTGCTGGATGAGGCTTTCCGAAAGGGACAATTTACCAACGATCCTTATATCCAAAAGAATCAGCTCAAATCAATTTTATGTGTGCCGCTGATTAATCAATCTCAGATCGTCAGTATTGTTTACCTAGAAAACAATCTGACAGCCGGAGCTTTTACGCCAGAAAGAGTGGAACTATTAAAAGTGTTATCTGGACAAGCGGCGATCTCGATTCAAAATTCTAAGCTTTATACAGAAGTCCGCGAAAGTGAGAACAGGCTTGCTCAATTTTTAGAAGCAATCCCGGTCGGGGTGTCAGTGCTGAATGCTTCTGGCAAACCTTACTATAGTAATCGCGCTGCTATTCAATTATTAGGTAAAGGAGTTATTCCTAACGTCACCAGCGAGCAAATACCCGAGGTTTATCAAATCTATCAAGCGGGAACTGAGCAAGAATATCCCTCAGCAGAATTGCCCACTGCGCGCGCGTTGAGGGGCGAAAGTGCAACCGCTGATGATATGGAAATTCACCAAGGCAACAAGATTATTCCGATCGAGGCTTGGGGTACACCAATCTATGATGAAAAGAACAATATTTCTTATGCAATTGTAGCCTTTCAAGATATCACGGAGCGTAAAAAAGCCGAAACAGAGCGAATCAGATTTACCGCTGAACTGTTTCTACTCAACCAAGCTTACGAGCGCTTCGTTCCCAATCAGTTCCTCCAGTTTTTAGAGAAATCAAGCATTATTGATGTGGAATTGGGCGACCAAGTGCAGTTAGAAATGTCGGTGTTGTTTTCCGACATTCGCGATTTTACCACACTTTCGGAAACTATGACACCGGAGAATAATTTCAAATTTATCAATTCCTATCTTTCTCGCATGGAACCCGTGATTAATGAAAATAAGGGGTTTATTGATAAATATATTGGCGATGCGATTATGGCGCTGTTTAGCGGTGAGGCGGATAATGCGGTGAAAGCGGGAATTGCGATGCTGCACCGTCTCGTTGAATACAATCAATACTGCGCTAATTCAGGCTGTGCCCCGATTCAGATTGGGATTGGGATTAATACGGGTTCTTTGATGCTGGGAACGGTGGGAGGACAAAATCGCATGGATGGGACAGTAATCAGCGATGCCGTTAATTTAGCTTCTCGCGTGGAAAGTTTGACCAAAAATTATGGGGTGTCGCTGTTAATTACCCAGCCAACTTATTCGCGCCTGAAAAATCCATCTCAGTATGCAATCCGCACTCTCGACACGGTAAAAGTCAAGGGAAAATCTGAAGCGGTGACGATTTATGAGGTGTTTGATGCCGACACGCCAGAAATCAAAGCGGGCAAGTTAGCTACGCTAGAATTGTTTGCAGAAGCTAGGGCGCTTTACTTGGAAGGGAAGTTATTGGAAGCAGCGCGGCTGTTTTCCGAGTGTTGGTGGCAGAATCAGGCCGATCGCACGGCTAAAATTTACTGGGAACGCTGCAACTCTAAATTAGAGTCAACTGAGGAATGAAATCCTCGATAAGGATGTTGAGATCCAAGTCGCGATCGCCCTTTTGTATTTATTACCCACCAGAAAAGAGGTCGCTTGTGTTGAAGTAGCCTCAAAGGGCGATCGCTTAACCGAATCATCCGCGAGAAATATCCCAACATTCCCGCGCAATTTCCCAATCTTCCTGAGTGTGAATCACCAAAACCCGCACCGCTGAATCAACCGCCGCAATATCATCATCAACCGGCGAATTTAAATTTTTCTCCCCATCCAATTTTAACCCGATAAATCCAAAAACTTCGCAAGCCGCAGCCCGCACAACCGCCGAATTTTCCCCAACACCCGCAGTAAAAATCAAAGCATCCAACCCGCCCAAACTCGCCAACATCGCCCCGATACCAGCCCGCAAACGGTGCACGTAAATATCCAAAGCAAGTTGAGCGCGAGAATTGCCATCTTTAATCGCTGCCAAAATTTGCCGCATATCGCTAGAAACCCCGGAAATCCCCTTCAAACCAGAATTTCGATTCAGAATATTATCTAGTTCCTCAGCGGTAAAGTGCGATCGCCTTAACAGATAAATTATGATACCGGGATCGATCGCCCCCGATCGACTTCCCATCATCAAACCATCCAAAGGAGTAAAACCCATCGTAGTATCAACACTCCGACCACCGAGAACCGCCGCCAGAGAGCATCCGTTGCCCAAATGACAGCTAATCAGCCGCAAATCAGCTAAATCGCGGTTGAGAATTTCAGCAGCCCTGCGAGTGCAATATTGATGGCTGATGCCGTGAAAACCGTAGCGCCGAATCCCCTCTTCCAGCCATTCGTAGGGGCCAGGATAAACAAACGCAGCGGGCGGCAATTGAGCGTGAAAAGCCGTATCAAAAACAACAACTTGCGGCACATTTCCCAGTATTTTTTCGATTGCTTCGATGCCTTCCAAATTAACCGGATTGTGGACGGGAGCAAACTCAGCCAAACGAGAAATTTCCTCTTTTACTTCCGGCGAAATCAGCGTGCTTTGCTGATATTTTGGCCCGCCGTGAACGACGCGATGACCGACAATATCAATGTCCTTTAAACTATTAATAACTTGAGTTTTTCCCTGCCACAGAGTCTCCAGCATCCGAGCAATGGCCTGGGAGCGAGAATTTGAAGCGAATTCTTCCTCAAGCCTATTGCCCGCAGCAGTTTTGACTTGCAACTCCCCGGCATTTTCGCGGTGAGTCCAGTCTATTTGCGCTTCCCAGAGGGGTTGCGGCGCGCGATCGGGAAGCTGGTCATTTAGTTCGTACAAGCAGCTTTTGTGACTGCTAGAACCTGCATTTAAAACTAGGATTTTCATGGGAATTGGGAATTGGGAATTGGGAATTGGGAATTCAGGGCTTACGCACTCCGACCTCAGAAACCGGGTTTTTACGTTTTCTGCTCGTTGGAACCAAATATTTTCTTAAAAAACCCGGTTTCTGGCTGCGTATTAATTGTTAGCTATTCACTAACCATCACTCTGTTAAGGAATATGTCAAATTATTAAAAATCAATTCAAGATGTAGCCACTGGTTGCTGTTGTTTGATATATCTTCATCATCTGATTTTCATGGACTAAAAATTAAGGAGTCGATCGCCATGTTGCCAACAATTTTACTAACCGTTAGCGCCAGAACCGTAGAGTGGAGCCCCGAAATCGGTTTAATTATGATTATTTGCAATGTTGCAGCCATTGCTTTCGGCAGCTTAACCATCAAAAATCCTCACACAGGCCCAGCCGCACCCTCAGCGAATCTGGTGGGCGGTTTGAGCTTGGGTGCACTTATCGGAAGTCTCTGCTTCGGTCATATTCTGGGAACAGGTACGATTTTAGGATTGTCTTACTTGGGCGCACTTTAGTTTGAGACTATGTAGGGTGCGCCCCCGCACCTTACCGCCAATGTCAAGTACCGGGTAAATTGCGGAGAGTTTCATCCATGTAAGAGCGATCGCCCAAAACCTCCAGCATCGGCCCGCGCACATCAAACTTGACAATACTCACAGAAGCTGCTAAAGCGGCAATCCGATTGCGGTAACTTCCCAAATCAATCCCCAACAAACTGCACAGAATAATCCGAATAGTCGCCTTGTGCGAAACCACCAAAACATTACCATTCTTGTACTTTTCCTGAATTTCTGCAATCACTAAGGACGATCGGCTAGCAATTTGCACAGAAGTTTCCCCCTCAGTCGGTGGATTCCAAGCCGGTTCCGTCAACCAATTAATATAATCATCAGCATATTTTTCACGAACCGATTCAACTGTTTCACCCTCCCACTTGCCGTACTTAATTTCCTTCAATCCGTCACGCAGTTGCATTTCAATTCCCACAGCATCGCACAGAGGTTTAGCCGTAGCAATTGTGCGTTTCATGGGGCTGACATAAACAGCATTCCAAGGCAATTTTGCATAAGTTGCGGCAAATTGCTCTGCCATCATAGAACCTTCCGGTGTTAATTCTGCGTCGAGGTCGCCGCAGTAGCCGCCAGTCTTGCTGTAAGTTGTTTCACCGTGTCGTAGAAAGTAAATTTTTAAACTCATATAGATATCTTATTTCAACAGAGGGCGCAGAGGGCGCAGAGTCAGAGAAGAGAGAGATGAATAATTCCGATACTTACGGATTTGATCTTGATTGTATTTGAATTTTATCAGCTTAGCAAAAGAGTTTAAGAAAATCCTTCAAATCATTGAGAGCCGGATTATCCCAATCCCAAATATCTTTTTTGTGTTCCATAACATAATCAAACCCAGACATACTGCATTTTCTTCCAGCTTGTTTCTGTTCCTGATTTGAGCAAGTATCATACCTGAGATAGATGCTAACCCAAAATTTATCAAAGTCTTTCTGGTTGATTTCCTTGACCTGGCTTTCTATGCAAGTTTTCCAGCTATCCAAACAATCAGCATAAGGAGAATCTCTAGCCTTTATTTCCTTTAAAAGTGTTTCCAGTTCGCCTTTACCTCCAACATTTGTAAAGTAACAAGCCAATTTTGCATTTGTTCCATTGTCTCCACAAATATCAATAAATTGTTTGGTTTTTGACAAAGTTCCAGATTCAAACACTTCTTTTATACATCTATCTACGAATTGCAACCGTTCTTGCTCTGAATCGTTATCAATATCAATAAGAATCCCAATTTTTTTTATATCTCTTTTTTGCAGGTCGGCTTCTAAAGCTTTTAACGTAGTGATTAACTTTGTTTCGCTCAAACCTTCCAAGCTTTCATAATCATCTATAAAAATAGGTGGTTCTACCTGGATATCGCAGTTTATTTGCTCAACCATTGCTTTCATAAAAATTGCATCATTTTTACTTTCTACTATGATAATATTACTCACCTCTCACTCCTTTTTGATGCTCTAATGCGTAATTCAAAGTTTCCAAATCGCGTCTGATGCCGATGATTTGATTTGTTTTCGGTTGCTTTGCTAGTTCAAAATAGGCGCTGCTGCATTCTTTATTGAGTTCTAAACCAACATCAGCAAATGCTTCGAGCATTTCTAGGCTGTGAGTTGTGGCAAAAATCTGGGTATCGAATTCAACAGCCAACCTAAACAAAATTCTCCAGAAATTTCGCTGATTAGTATAGTGAATGCCATTTTCTATTTCATCAACCAACAGTATTTTGTGTTCACTGTTTACCAATTTTAAAATAATGTCTGCTACCCGATTAATTGCATCTCCGAATAATGATAAAGGCAAACGGTTTTCGCCTTTTCTTTTCAAGTACAGCGTCGGTTCACCAATTGAAAAACTTTCTACTGATTCTATCGCCGGATCTAGAACTTGAAAAGCTTTCAAAACTTCGCTATCTTTGTCATCCAAACGCGCTCGATCGTATGCTTCTGTAAGATTTTTACCCGAAATCCTCATAAACGATGGAATGATAGGCGATGAGCCGTCAGCAGTAGGAATGCCAGAAGTTATTACACCCTTAGAACTAGCGATAACAGAGGATTGAGTATATTCGCCACTTTCTCTAGTCAATTTAATAGTTAGTACAGATAAACCCGACTCATTACTCGACAAAAAATCTATAATTTCCTCGGCATCTTTATCTGCAAAAACATCTTTGAAATTGCCAGATTTATCTATTAACACTTCTATTCGATGATTTTTATTACTCTCATGTTTTCCTAAAATTACTATAATTTTCTCTTTGTCAAGTACATAAAATAAATTATCCCAAGCTCTATTAGGCATGGCTTCCATAACTTTTGAAGGCTCCCTTCTCAGCGCTTTCAGCGTTACTAAACTTTTAACTTGCGGAGAGTCATTGAGCAGCAATGCTTCTAACAAGGCTGTCTTGCCAGCATTGTTTTTGCCGCCGATTAAATTTACTCTTTCAAACCCAGAAATTTTGGTGTTTTCAAAGCACCGAAAATTTTGAATTTCTATTTCTTTAAGCATTGCCGCCTCTTTTGAATGTACAAATCCTAAATTGCAATCGATTTATGTTAAGCTAACTTACATCTTACATTCTTTTAATTATACTAGAGAAACGTCATGCAGAATGTAGACCTTTTTGAAGTCATTGAACGCGATCCGACCAAGGTGAGTGGTGCATGGGTATTTCGGGGAACGCGCGTACCTGTCGCCGCCTTTTTCGAGAACCTTAAAGATGGAGCATCTATTGACCAGTTTCTCGAATGGTTTCCGGGAGTAACTCGCGCCCAAGTTGAGGTGCTACTCGATCGCGCCCTAGCCTCAATAACGCAGATAACACAGGTATGAAGATATTGTTCGACCAAGGTACGCCAGTACCCTTGCGCCGATCGCTACTGGGTCATAAAGTAGATACTGCTTATGAACGTGGATGGTCAACATTAGCGAATGGCGATCTGCTCGACACAGCCGAACGCGATGGGTATAATCTGCTGGTCACGACCGATCGCAACTTGCGTTATCAACAAAACCTGACAAACCGACAAATTGCTATTGTGGTTTTGCTGTCCACCTCTTGGCCGCGCATTCAAAAGCATCAAGACAATATTCGGAACGCGATCGACACTATTTTTCCGGGCGCATACCTCGAAATTGAGATTGCTGGCTGAAGCTTTATTTAACCTTCTATTCTCATACATATAAAATTTTGTAGGGACACGGAATTGCCGTGTCCCTACCATAATATCGCTATCCAGGTGCACCCGATCGCACGCTTTGATCTCCTGTCGTTGTCGGATCTTTCGTTTCCTTCGGCGTATCCGACGCAACCGCGCCCCCATGCGGCCACTTCCAGTCGCGGATTTCCGGCATATCGTCACCGTGTTTGGTGATATACTGCCTGTGCTCGATCAGCTTGTCACGGATAGCTTGCTTGCCGTAAGCAGCAGCAGAACTAAGTTTTTCAACCCGATCGAGTACATCACCAACTAAATGGAAGCGATCGAGATCGTTCATCACCACCATATCAAACGGCGTAGTAGTCGTACCCTCTTCCTTGTAACCGCGAACGTGAATATTCGAGTGATTAGTCCGGCGGTAAGTCAAGCGGTGAATCAGCCAAGGATAGCCGTGAAAAGCAAAAATCACAGGCTTATCCTTCGTGAACAAAGCATCAAAATCGCGATCGGACAAACCGTGCGGATGTTCGCTAGTAGGCTGCAGCGTCATCAAATCCACCACATTTACCACCCGCACTTTTAACTCAGGATAATCTCGGCGCAGAATGTCAACAGCCGCCAAAGTTTCCAGCGTCGGAACATCGCCCGCGCAAGCCATCACCACATCAGGTTCGCCACCTCGATCGTTGCTAGCCCACTCCCAAATACCGAGACCAGTCGTACAGTGTTTGATCGCAGCATCCATATCCAAATACTGCAAAGCCGGCTGCTTCCCTGCAATAATCACATTAACGTAATTGCGGCTGCGGAGACAGTGGTCAGTTACTGACAGCAAAGTGTTCGCATCAGGCGGCAAATAAATCCGCACAACTTCCGCTTTCTTGTTAATTACGTGGTCGATAAAACCCGGATCTTGGTGAGAAAAACCGTTGTGGTCTTGTCGCCAAACGTGGGATGTTAGCAAATAATTCAAAGAGGCGATCGGTCTGCGCCAAGGAATATCGCGAGTAGTTTTCAACCATTTAGCGTGTTGGTTGAACATCGAATCAATGATGTGAATAAACGCCTCGTAGCAAGAGAAAAATCCGTGCCTTCCTGTCAGCAAATAACCTTCCAGCCATCCCTGACAAAGATGTTCGCTGAGGACTTCCATCACGCGGCCGTCGGGGGTGAAGAGGTGGTCATCTTCCGGCAAAGTTTGGGCCATCCACTCCCGACTCGTCACTTCAAACACCGGATCGAGGCGATTTGAGGCCGTCTCGTCCGGCCCGACAACTCGGAAATTAGCGTTTTCCTGATTGAGTTTCATCACGTCTCGCAGGAATCGCCCAGTCACGCGAGTTGCTTCGCCCATCACAGTGCCGGGTTTCTGCACGTCTACGGCGTAGTCGGCAAATTCCGGCATTTTCAAGTCTCGCAGCAGCTTGCCGCCGTTAGCGTGGGGATTTGCCCCCATCCGTCGATCGCCCTTGGGTGCAAGTTCCGCCAATTCTGCAATCAGTTTACCCTGATCGTCAAAGAGTTCTTCGGGCTTGTAGCTTTTCATCCAATCTTCCAGGAGTTGGACGTGTCCGGGCTTAGAAGCCATTTCTGCTAACGGTACTTGGTGCGATCGCCAAGAGCCCTCAGTTTTCTTCCCGTCAACCTCCTTCGGCCCAGTCCAGCCCTTGGGAGTCTTCATCACAATCATCGGCCACTGCGGGCGGCCCGAATAACCTTCAGTCCGGGCTTTTTCCTGAATCGCCTTAATTTCGCCGATCGCCGCATCCATAGTTGCAGCCATCAACTGGTGCATCGTTTCCGGATCTGAACCTTCCACCCAATAAGGTTTGTAGCCGTAACCAACCATCAAACTTTCCAATTCCTCCTGCGGAATGCGGGCCAACACCGTCGGATTGGCAATTTTGTAGCCGTTGAGGTGCAAAATCGGCAACACGGCCCCGTCCCGAACCGGATTGAGAAACTTGTTAGAATGCCAGCTAGCAGCCAGTGGGCCCGTTTCTGCTTCCCCGTCGCCGACAACAGCCGCCACGATTAAATCTGGGTTATCGAAGGCCGCCCCGTAGGCGTGGACGAGGGCGTAGCCGAGTTCGCCGCCTTCGTGAATCGAACCGGGAGTTTCCGGCGCGACGTGGCTGGGGATACCGCCGGGAAACGAGAACTGTTTGAACAGCCGTTTCATCCCTTCTTCGTCTTCAGAAATGTTCGAGTAATATTCGCTATAGGTGCCTTCGAGATAGGTATTGGCCACCAAGCCGGGCCCGCCGTGTCCGGGGCCTGCGATGTAGATGGCGTTGATGTCTTGGGCTTTGATGATGCGGTTGAGGTGAACGTAGATGAAGTTGAGGCCTGGAGTTGTCCCCCAATGTCCGAGGAGTCTGGGTTTGACGTGTTCGAGTTTGAGTTGTTCTTTGAGTAGCGGGTTGTCGAGAAGATAGATTTGTCCGACGGATAGATAATTTGCGGCCCGCCAGTAGGCGTTAATTTTATGTAGTTCTGAGTCGGAAAGCGGTTTTAATTGGGGGATTTCGGTCGTTCCTAACGTCATCGGCTATTGACTCCTGAGTTTTGGTTGTTTGGAAAAAAATGTTTGGGAAGTTTTTTGGCAAGTGCGATCGGTCATATTTTGCGATCGGTCATATTTGCTATTTTTATTCCCTATTTTTGTCACAAACAATTGAATTGTATATCGTTTTTGTCTGTATCAAAGTTTAAATGAATCTTAATTTTTTACTAAACATCGCGCTATTTTAACGGAAGAAAGGCGGCAACTAGCGAGGGCTCAAGGAATTATGCAATAGAAAATAGGAATTATGCAAGAGTTTTTGTAGGGCGCGGGCTGCGGGTCGATCGCTATATACTGTGCGTCGCCGGCTGTGCCGTGCAAGTCGTGAAAAATTCTGCTTCAGGTAGAGGTCAAAATTATTAATAATAAATTTAAATAATCAATGTAAAAAGTTATGGAGGGCGATCGCACGCGCTCAATTCATTTTTTAAATTCATAAATTAAATAAGCTCTGTGACAGTCCCAGAATTATCGCCTTTCTCAACTCCTCACCTGTTTGAAAAAGGCTATATCGTAGATTGCTATCCCCATCTCAGTGCTGCTGATTTAGTAAATGTTTCGGCTTATGCTGAAGCTTACCCTGACGACATTGAGGAAGCAATCAGGCTGCAAGATGAGGCTGACGAAATCTTAGATATACCTAAAAATATTCCATAAATCTATGGCGCGTATCTATTCTATGCAGGCGAAGACTTTCCCCGACAAGTCGCGCATAACCTGCGTTCTTTTGAACCCGATGTCGTGACTGTTCGACAAGCAGGAAACGCTAGAATATTCGATCGAGGATGTATTAGCGCATTTGCGATCGTTGAAAATCGGGCTGTTTTGATTGTCAACCGGCGCGATTTATTTCAATTGCACAAGCTGGAACCTAAGCGCTGCGGTATTGTTCCCTCCACGCGAAATAACGGTATTGCTAGACAGACTGCTAATATGAATGATGCGATATCTACTGCTGAGACTCTGAGGGGAAAATTGATTCGAGTCGATCGCACAGTCGCCGCCATCTATATCTTAAGCCGATCGCCCCAAAGTAAATTAAAGCAATGTCAATCCGAAAATTACTGCATCGGTTTGATTGTTTGCTAAAAGCCATCGCCGATATTTCCCGCTGAAAAAATCTAAGACGCGACTAAAACAGGACACTGTGAAATTTGGCAACTATTGGACACACTTGGCTGCTGCGAAACGACTAGCAGTTCGTGAGGATACCGGGGACGGGGGTCATTTTCTAACCAGATGGGCGGTACCATCATCACTTCATAGTAAGCGATCGTATGCAAAACCCCTGGCTGCGACTTCAACTCCACTGTCAAGCCCGCTCTGTACTCAAATGCTTCTTCCCAATCCAGGTCTTCATTCATACTCATAGCGATCGCGCCTCTTTTCTTGTTTCGTTTCTCTATTGTAGGGCCGTACATAAAACATTTGGTACTTTCTGTTGTTTTTGATACATTTTTTAACTTTTATGTTATATCCCTGACAATTTAATAGAGAAGAGGAATTGTCAATAAGTAAATAGGCTGATTTTGCCGGCTGGTGACAAGCCAGCCCAAAAGCTAGGCTTGACAAGGGTTTGAGTTGATAGGCCTCAAAAATGTCGGGGCGTGCGATCGAACCGCCCCAATATTTATGACAAAAAATCAGATAATTTAAAGCAATGAAATCCTAACGCTCGAACCTATTTTGGTAAGTAAATTTAGTGTTTTATCAATCAATAAACTCGGCATTTTTTAATAAACCCGGTTTATGTATGAGTGGAAATTTTACTAATTTAAGCTCAAATCAGCAACAGATAGCCTTGAACTCAACACTAGGATATCTAATCCGTCCGCTGCATTTAAATTGTTAGATTCCCGAATTAACATCTGAACTCAATACTATACATTTAAACATCTATTAAAGACAGTTGAATAAAGCTTTTATCCACTTGTTCGAGTCTTACATCTTCCAGAGAAACATTAACATCAGAATCTTCAATATACCGAGCAAGACAACGAGCGACATACTCAGCAAGTTTAACAGGCACAGCATTACCAATTAACTGTTCGAGAGCGGTTTTAGAACCTTGAAATAAAAAATTATCGGGAAAAGTTTGTAGATAACTTCTTTCAATAGTAGTTAAAGGACGTACATTTGATGAGACCAAAGCTGAATCACCCGGATGAGGTTGATAAGTCTTGGAAATCGGTCTGTTAACTCCTCTAACTGTTGGGCTAGGCTCGTCAACACTAAACACGCCACGCCTTTGATAACTTCTCGGATGTCTGTAATAATGATCGACATTTAAAGCCTTACCTATACTATTAAAATATTGCCTGATAGTCATAGGTTCACTTGCCAGATTATTTTCCAAATAAGGCTCTATCTTTTTATATTCCCCATCAAGTTCGCCGATCCAAAAAAATCTTTTTCTACTTTGCGGAACACCACATAAACTAGCCCGAAGTATTTTTTCACTGAGACCGTAGTTAGCAGATTGAAATATTTTTTTAGCTTCTTGATATTTCGTGCTTTTTACAAATCTATCTACATTTTCCATGATAAAAAATCTCGGCTTGACAAACGCAACAATCTCAGCAAAAGAAATAGTTAAATCTGCTCTACCTAGATTTTCATCTCTTTTTCCCGCACTCGAAAAATCTTGACAGGGTGGGCCTCCAGCTATGATGTCTGGATTAAACCTTTTAATAATGTCAAACTGGCCTTGAAGATTGCTCAGGTCAATCAAAAATGCTTGGTGTTTAAAGTTTTGCTGATAAACATTAATAGCTAACTCCCAGTTGTCAAAACCTGCAATCACATCAAAACCAGCGTTTTGAATTCCGAGTGACAACCCACCACAGCCTGAAAAAAGATCTACAACTGTAAGATTTTTTGGTTTAGTTTCCATAAATAACAAAGACTCCTTAAGGAGCCTTCGCCAAAATTTATATTTTGGTATTCAGAACGTCTTTACCGGAATTCCTCGACCCTCGTTGGTAACGGGATGTAATGATTAGATCGTGTCTGCTGCATCCATAGGTCTAATATAATTCATGGTTTGGATCTGTGTCAACTTTTACGGAATAAAATTATTAAAAATTTTCAGTGTGGGCGATTTCCGGTATTGTACGCTTTCTAATTCTGGATTGTGGCAGTTTTGTCGTGAAAGCCGATCGCCCGTATCGCTTTTTTGGTGGCTGGGGAGATTTTACACGCGAGGTTATTGATTGGGGGTTTGTGCGATCGCGCAAACGCGCATTAAGTTGTTTAATCCGCACACTCAACAATGGTCAAAATATTTTGCTGCGAGTGAAGACGCTTAAACCCCACATTTGAATGAATATTAACCTGCTTGTGCCAAAGAACGAACTGTTAAGATTTCATCAGGGCGTAGAACTTCTACAGCAGAGATTGGGACTGCTATGACTGCAAGAGACTCACCAACAGCATTAAATACTTCCAACAGACAGCCCTCTTCACCACCACTAGGATGAGCAACAAAATCAACCAATGTTGCAATATCTCCTGCTCTGAGTTGATATTCTGGTAAGTCACGGGTTAAAGCAACTTCCTGATATAGCTCTAGGGTCATATCAATTCTCCTTAAGAGGTTTGAGGGTCACGAATGATCGATCGCACATATGGCCTTTTTGGCGACTGAGGAGATTTTAGACCAGCGCGAGGTCAGAGATAGGGTGGGTGGTGCGATCGAACGCACAAATGATATAAAACTGACTGATTTAACTGAAATTAATACTGAGTAAGTGCAAAATTTGTAAAAAAGAGCGATCGCACTTTCATCGAGATGTTGAAAAAAGTGCGATCGCCCTTTTGTCCGGGATTGAAAAAAAGGCGATGCTTTTTTATCCCTTCATTATTTACCAACGGCCTTCTGACTGTTGTTGGAACATACTTTTTGCAAGTTCCAGTATTTCCTCGTAGCTCATGTAGTCTTCTAAGCGTTCATGTAGCTCTCTTCGCTCATTTTTAGTTAGCTTGAGTTTTGTAACCACTTGCTCTACTTTATCTTTTGCTGACGCACGATTCTCAGTGCGATCGTCTTTCATTGGCTTGTTTGACATTTTATCTCTCCATTTCTAAACAAAACTCAGAACAAATTACTCCACGATCCGAGCCTATAACTCCTCTTCGTCTTTAGACCCGCCAGAGCCAAAAAACTGATCTGCTTCAAGGTTGGACTTGAAGTTTTTACAACGCTGTTTTATCAAATCTTCAAACCCTGCAAGCCTTCCCAGTTCTTGACCGCTACCAACTTTAACAGTAATCCCTTCGATTAAATCTCCCATTCTTATTTGTAACCGACCACAAAGACGCATCGCCTCTATTGTTTCAGGGTCATCAGAACTGCTACCTCCGAAAATTATCGTTCTCATAATGCCTTGTTTGTGGGCAATATTTTCCTCTTCTGGTGTCAAAGTTATTTTGATATATGTTTCGTAGTAAGCTCCTCCCAAAGGTCCTTTTTTCTCTGTACGGTCAGCGGAAAATTTCATAGTCAACTCCTGTGGAATAATAGACCTTACGTTGTTAAACCAAAAATATTTGATAATAACAACTGTTTTCTACCTTTTCAGGCATAGAGTGAGATAAAACTGGACTTATCTCACACTGTACTCAATCAACAAAAATCGTTTAGATATAGTACCCCTTGCCATTACACTTTTGGCAAACGGCCTCTCTAACAGCTTTTTCAGGCTTTATTTTTCCTGTTCCGCCACACGAAGGGCATTTTTTTCCATCTTTTGCTTCAAAAGCATTGGGGTCTCTGATGTCCGGGGGTTTCTCATTTGCCATGATGTAGATCCTGTAATTGTCGGCTGACTAATCAATAGAAAATAAAGCAGGTATCGAATCCTAAGTATGCTTGTTTTTACTATGTCGTCCGCTAAACTCAATACAATAAGTACAAACCATAGCTGCTTGAGAAGAATTATCCCAAACCCAACCAACAGGTCTAGCGTTAGAAACTTCTGGTTCAGAAGCATGATGAAAAGATACTTGTAGATTATCCTCTACGGCTACTATCCCTGAAGGAAGCGGGGCAAAGTCACCTGTTTCTGGATCGTGCATATGTGGCATAAACACACCTAAACCATATTCAGATAACTTCTTCAACATCTCTTGCACTTCGGGTGTAGCAATTGCCTGTTGAGCTTTTTCAACTATTTCGTTCATTTCACTTCTCCTACACAAGGTTTCTGGTTTGTCCGCAAGTCTTCTGAGTGGGTAGAACCCATCGGAATCTTGATTTACATGATTATCGTATAGCTAGTGATTTATCGGATAGAGGTTTCTTAAGGAAAAATATAGGATTTCCTTGTCCTTTACATGATTTCCTGATATGGCGTTCTCCCTTGGCAAGCGCCTCAAGGCTACCCGCGAAGCACTCGGATTAACCCAAGAGCAAGTTATTGAGCAGTTAGAGCTGCGCTACGGGATAACCCTGAGCCAACAAGCCATCTCGTGTATCGAACACGGCAAGCGCAAAGTAGACGCCGAGAGGGAGCTACCCGCCTTCGCCGCCGTGTACAAAAAACCGATCGATTATTTCTACGAAACCCTGGAATTGCCCGCCGCCGCACCCCCAGCCGCACCCGCACCCAACCGCCGCTCAGTCGTCACCGTTGACATGGATGCCCTGACTCACCGCGATCAGCTAGAGCTAGCAGCAGAATTGATTCACAACGTTTTGCAAGAAACCTAACTAATAGGGATATCGCCCTACAATATCAAATGGCTACATAATTCATAAATCCCAAAATTTATATGACAATCCCAGAATTAGAAGCGCAACTCTTGGCCTTAACGCCGATCGACAAAGCTGAGGCTATCAGCATCTTAACCCAGAGTTTGAAAAACAGCGGTCGCCCGATTACAAAAACTCTTGGCGTGATGGGTGGCGACGCTTGTATAGACAAAACTCGCATTCCCGTTTGGTTACTCGCCAGCTATCGCAATGACGGCGCTACGGATGCTTTTATCCTAGATTGCTATCCCCATCTGAGTGCTGCTGATTTAGTAAATGTTTGGGCTTATGCTGAAGCTTACCCTGACGAAATTGAGGAAGCAATTAGACTGCAAGACGAGGCAGACGAAATATTAGATACACCTGAAAATATCGAATAAACCTATGGCGCGTATCTATGCAGACGAACACTTTCCCCGGCAAGTCGTGCAAAATCTACGCTCTTTGGGGCATGATGTCCTGACTGTTCAAGAAGCAGGAAATGCTGGACTACCTGATGAGGATGTATTAGCATTTGCGATCGTTGAAAATCGGGCTGTTTTGACCGTCAACCGGCGCGATTTCTTTCAACTGCACAAGCTCCAACCTGACCACTCTGGTATTATTGCCTGCACGCGAGATGACGATATTGCTAGACTGACTGCTAATATTAATGATGCGATATCTATTGCTCAGATATTGACGGGAAAAGTGATTCGAGTCTATCGTTCCGGGCCACCGTCTATATCTTAATTGCATTCAGTAGACCTTATGCAATTCTATATTCAAACCCAATTTTAAGGACTTAAGTCCTGACTACAAACCTAAATTTTTGCAGTATTTTACCAACAAAAAAACCGGGCGGGCACGGGGGCACCGCCCCTACACCGTCCGGGTTTCTCGATGAGTGAAAACTACACTAAACTCAAGTTGTCTTCTTCTTAGTCGCAGTCGCAGTCGCAGCCTTCTTAGTCGTGGTTTTCTTCGCCGCAGTCGTCGTCTTCTTAGCAGTCGTTTTCTTCGCCGCAGTCTTCTCAGTTGCAGTTTCCGACTTCGCCGCAGTCTTACTAGACTTCTTCGACTTGCTAGATTTGCCGCCGCCCGCAGCTTCCTTCGCTGCTAATAATTCCAGTGCTCTTTGTAAGGTGAAATTCTCCACAGATTCATCCTTAGCCAAAGAAGCATTGATATCCCCGTGTTTCACGTAGGGGCCGTAGCGGCCATCGTAAACATTCAGGGGTTCTCCCGACTCTGGATGCGCCCCCAATTCCTTCAAAGGTGTCGCTGATTTGCTGCCACGCACGGCTTTCGGCTGCGATAATAACTCTAATGCCCGATCGAGCTCGATCGTCAAAACATCATCCGGCGGCTTGATCGATCGATAATCCTTACCAACCTTACCCTGGTCGTGCACAACATAAGGCCCGTACATCCCCAAATTAGCCTGCACCTTCGCCCCCGTCTCCGGGTGAGTCCCCAACAACCGAGGTAAAGTCAACAAACTCACCGCCATATCAACCGTCACGCTATCCTTATCAGTCCCCTTCGGTAAAGAAGAACGCTTCGGTTTCTTATTCGTTTCCGAAACATCCCCCAACTGAACATAGGGGCCGTAATTGCCAATCAGCACATAAATCGGTTCCCCAGTGTCCGGGTGAAGACCCAATTTTTCCGGGCCTTCCGTCTTTTGCTTTAACAGAAACTCCACTTTTTCCGGGTCTAAATCAGCCGGAGTCAAATCTTGCGGAATCGATGCTTTCACCTGGCCTTCTGCGCTTTCAGCTTCCAGGTAAGCACCGTATTTGCCGATGCAAACTTTCGCCGCAATATTCTCCAATACCACAGTTCGGGCAACTTTCGCGTCAATCTGACTTTCCTGTTCCTTAACTTGGGTAGCGAGTCCCATTTCCCCTGTATAAAACTTTTGCAAATACGGCAGCCATTTCGCCTCGCCGGTGGCAATTTCATCGAGGGTTTGTTCCATGCGCGAAGTAAAACCCGTGTCTACTAAGTCGGGGAAATGCGTTTCTAATAAAGTAGTGACGGCGAAAGCAGTGAAGGTCGGAATCAGGGCGTTAGCTATTAATTTCGCGTAACCCCGATCGACAATTGTACCGATAATACTCGCATAGGTACTCGGACGGCCAACCCCCTCGCTTTCTAGCATCTTCACCAGCGAAGCCTCCGTATAGCGGGCGGGAGGTTGAGTTTCGTGCCCCACAGCCTGCAAATCCTTGCAATTAGGTTTATCCCCCACCTTCAGCGCCGGCAAAATCACCTCTTGGTCTTCCAAAGCCGCATCTGGGTCGTCGGAACCTTCGACGTAGGCGCGCAAAAAGCCGGGAAAATCAATGCGTTTCCCGCTGGAACGGAAACCGGCATCCTCTACCTGAGTTTGTAGCGTGACGTGAGTTTGGCGGGAATCGGCCATTTGAGAAGCGACTGTCCGCTTCCAAATTAAATCGTAGAGGCGGAAGTCCACGCCATCCAATCCTGTTTGCTGCGGAGTCCGAAAAGTGCTGCCGGCCGGGCGGATAGCTTCGTGGGCTTCCTGGGCGCCTTTGCTTTTCGTCGTGTATTTGCGCGGTTGGGGGCTGAGATATTCGCTGCCGTAAAGTTCTTGCACACAACTGCGGGCGGCCGTAATCGCCTGTTCGGATAAATGCACCGAATCCGTCCGCATATAGGTGATAAAACCGCGTTCGTAGAGACTTTGGGCAATTCGCATGGTTTCCCGCGCACCCAGCCTCAGCTTGCGGTTAGCCTCCTGCTGCAAAGTCGAGGTCGTAAACGGCGGCGAGGGTTTGCGGGTGACAGGACGTTCTTCGATATTCCCGACAGTCCAGGGTTTGTTTTGAATGCGCGAGAGTAAAGCCCTGGCTTGGTCTTCGTTGAGCAAAAGTACGCGGCGACCTGCGATAATTTGTCCGGTATTTTCATCAAAATCGCTACCGTTGGCAACTTTCACGTTCCCGACTGTGACGAGTTTGGCATCGAAGGAAATTTTGCCCTTTTCCAAAACGGCTTTCAAATCCCAGTAGCTACCTTGGCGGAAGGCGCGGCGTTCCCGTTCCCGGCGTACCAACAGCCTGACTGCGACTGACTGGACTCGCCCTGCGGACAAACCCCAGGCGATTTTTTTCCACAGTAGCGGAGAGAGGGTGTAGCCGACGAGTCTGTCGAGAATTCGGCGAGTTTCCTGGGCCTGTACCACTCGATTGTCGATATCGCGGCAGTGGGTGAGGGCATCGCGGATGGCTTCGCGGGTGATTTCGTGAAACACCATCCGCTTGATGGGGACTTTGGGTTTGAGGATTTGCAGCAAATGCCAGGAAATGCTTTCGCCTTCTCGGTCTTCGTCAGTGGCTAGAATCAGTTCTGTGGCGTCTTTGAGGGCGTCTTTGAGTTCTTTAACAATTTTCTTTTTATCTTTCGGGATGACGTAAAGCGGTTCAAAGTCTGCCTCCACGTTGACGCCTAGTTGCGCCCATTTTTCTCCTTTAACGGCTTCTGGTATTTCTTCGGCGGAGGATGGGAGGTCGCGGACGTGGCCCATAGATGCCTCTACCCGGTAGGTGGAGGGCAGGAAGTTGCGAATGGTACGGGCTTTGGTGGGAGATTCGACGATGACTAAAGTTGACATGGCATCTTTTTATATATGGATGGCGGCGCAGTTAGAGTGTCTAATTTACAGAGTGTAGGTCGGATGTCAAGGCCTATGGGTACTTTAGGGGGTTATTTTCAAACTACCTTAATTTTTAAGTTACTGCCGATCGGGTTCCAGGTGACAAGCTGATGGGATTTTACTGCTGTCGGCGCAGAGGCTGGAAACCCTTGTCTCTGGAAGATGCACGGGGATGTCATGACTGACTGTAGCAGAATTGCAGGTAACTGGATGCTGAGACTGTTGGATGCGGGCGGATGGTTCCTCAATTTTAGATTTTAAGTTTTAGATTTTAGATTGGGATAGATTTGATGGTTTCCCTGCAAAAAGACTAGAAGGGAGCATCTCACTTTTGCAGCCAAGCTAGAAATTGGAGGTAGGAGGCAGGAGACAGGAGACAGGAGGAAAGAGGAAGAAAGAAGGAGTCAAAAGAAGTCTTTTTACAAATATGAGATGCTCCCGACTAGAAGCGCGATCGACTATTTGACCGATTGGCGATCGCACTCGCCAGCTAACATTAGATATTGTGGGACTAATTTTTGATCCGATTTTGGGAACGCCTTACAAATTTGCGTAAATTTTCGATTGATAATTCAACCGCAGATGTGAGGCACATATACACAGATGCAACATTAAAATAGACGGTCAAATAATTGACACGAAGAGCAATCAGCTTTCTATTGGCTATTGGATGGAAGGATGGCTTAGTGGTGAAAGAGAGTTATAATTATCCAGTGGTTTCCGTGATTTAGCGATCGCCTCTTTCGCAAAACTGCAGATGTCTGCCAAAGAGGCGATAGTTTGTGCGCGACAGCAAAGCTGCAACAATTTTTAGATGCAAACAAGCCATGATAAATTTACGCCCCGCTACCCCCGCAGATTTAAATTTATTGCGACGCTGGGACGAGCAACCTCACATAATTGACGCAAAAACTAACGATGATTGGGGTTGGGAGATAGAACTCGATCGCACTCCCGACTGGAGAGAGCAATTGATTGCTGAAATCGATAATCGCCCGATCGGATTTATCCAGATTATCGATCCGGCACTTGAGGAGAGTCACTACTGGGGTGATGATGTTGCTGCGAATCTCCGCGCTATTGACATCTGGATCGGAGAGGAGAAAGAATTGAGCAAAGGCTACGGCACACAAATGATGCAGCTTGCACTTGCTCGATGTTTCGCCGACTCTGCTGTGACGGCTGTACTCATCGATCCGCTTGCCAACAATACCCGCGCCCACCGTTTCTACCAACGTTTTGGTTTCCAATTTGTGGAACCGCGACAGTTTGGCGGCGATGATTGCTTTGTTTATCGCCTCAACCGAGCAGATTGGGAAAATCAAAGGGCGATCGCACCGCAGTAAAGACAGTTAGCTCATTGACACTCCCCAGCCTAAAAGCGTGGGGATTCTTAATTCAGCGACTGACCTTAAAATTGACTATCCTTACGGCATTACTTAAACCAAATACCCGTTCAAATAACCTGCTCTGGTACAGGAGCATCGCACCACAAAAGAGGCTTTATGACAATTCCTCACCAGTCGCTTTTGATATTGAAACTTTTCGCGGTACTGGGCTGTGGCCTGATAGCCGGAGTCTTTTTCGCCTTCTCAACCTTCGTGATGAACGCCCTTGGCCGACTCCCGCCGGCGCAGGGGATTGCGGCCATGCAATCGATCAATATTGCAGTCATCAATCCATTGTTTATAACGGCGCTTTTTGGAACGGCTGCGGCTTGCATTTTTCTAGCTTTCTCCTCATTCCAGTGGCATCAACCAGGTGCTATCTATTTGCTGATTGGTAGCTTGTTGTATCTCGTCGGTACGGTGGGAGTGACGATCGCCTGTAATGTACCGCTGAACGATGCGCTGGCAAAAGTCGATCCAGGCAGCGCTGAGGGTGCGAGGCTGTGGGCGAGCTACCTTGTTAACTGGACAATCTGGAATCACATTCGATCGGCAGCAGCGCTAGCGGCATCAGCAGTCTTGGCGATCGCCCTCCGTTACCCTTGAAAAAGCGACAGTCAGCCCGTTGCAGGTTGCATACCTTTCGTCCTTTCTGTTCAGAGTCGATCGCCAATCAATCAATCCTAAACGCCTTACGTTGCCTCGGTGTCAAGGGGTGAAGGAAAAAAAAATTTGCCCGATCGGCCGCAATGGCGATTTTTCCGCAGTGCGATCGCTTTTGTGGCAGACTCCCCCGCCGACTCAACAGCAACAAACACCCGCCCAACTAAGCTGGCAAAGCTGTAATCCGCTACAATCGGTGTTTGGTAAAGAATTTTTACGAATTCGCTGCCCTTTACAGCCATTTCGGCTTGTACTAACCAACCTGCGTGAAAATATGGATTTTGCTACTCTTGCCGCCCAGCTAAATGCTGGAACTATCTTGCCGGAGGGAATTATCATCGTCACCCTCCTGGTGGTTCTCGTAGGCGATTTAATCGTAGGCCGCAGTTCCTCTAGTTGGACTCCCTACGTGGCCGTTGCGGGTTTGCTAGCCGCCGTTGCTGCTTTGTGTTTGCAGTGGGACAACGTTAATACGATCTCGTTTTTGGGCGGTTTTAACAGCGATGCCTTGAGTTTGGTATTTCGCGGAATTATCGCTTTGACGACGGCTGTCACTATTTTGATATCCGTCCGCTACGTACTGCAAACGGGTACTGCTTTAGCGGAATTTATCTGCATTTTGCTCAGCGCTACTTTGGGGGGAATGTTCCTTTCCGGCGCTAATGAATTGGTGATGATTTTTATTTCGTTGGAAACTCTGAGTATCTCGTCTTATTTGCTGACGGGTTACACAAAACGCGACCCGCGTTCCAATGAAGCTGCTTTGAAATATTTGTTAATTGGTGCATCTTCTTCGGCGGTGTTTCTCTACGGTATTTCGCTGCTGTACGGGTTGTCTGGTGGCCAAACTACGCTAAATGCGATCGCGGCCAACCTTTCTACTGTTAATGACGGTCAATCTCTCGGTTTGGTAATTGCTTTGGTTTTTGCGATCGCCGGCATCGCCTTCAAAATCTCCGCAGTTCCCTTTCACCAATGGACACCGGACGTTTATGAAGGTTCGCCCACACCAGTTGTCGCCTTCCTTTCTGTCGGTTCCAAAGCCGCCGGTTTTGCCCTAGCAATCCGCTTGTTAACAACAGCTTTCCCCGCACTTACGCCGCAGTGGCAATTCATATTCACAGCCTTAGCCATACTCAGCATGGTGTTGGGCAATGTAGTTGCCCTCGCCCAGACTAGCATGAAGCGGCTTTTGGCTTATTCGTCGATCGCCCAAGCCGGTTTTGTAATGATTGGTTTGATTGCAGGAACCGAAGCCGGTTACTCCAGCATGATATTTTATCTGTTGATCTACCTGTTTATGAACCTAGGCGCATTCGCCTGCATCATCCTCTTCTCCCTGCGGACAGGAACCGACCAAATCAGCGAATACTCGGGCTTGTATCAAAAAGACCCGCTGCTAACTTTAGCATTAAGTATTTGCCTGCTTTCTCTCGGCGGAATTCCCCCCCTAGCAGGATTCTTCGGCAAAATCTATCTGTTCTGGGCAGGCTGGCAAGCTGGACTTTACGGCTTAGTTATCCTGGGATTAATTACCAGCGTAATTTCGATTTACTACTACATCCGCGTCGTCAAAATGATGGTAGTAAAAGAACCTCAAGAGATGTCGGATGCGGTGAAGAATTATCCCGAAGTTCGCTGGAACCTTCAGGGAATGCGGCCTTTGCAAGTCAGCGTCGTACTAACTTTAGTCGCGACAACATTGGCTGGGATTTTGTCTAATCCTTTGTTTAACTTAGCAAACGATTCTGTCACCAAAACTCCCATGTTGCAATCGGCAATTAGTCAGGTTGTACCGACTTATGCTGTGAAAGTTGAATCAAATCTCTTGTCTCGCAACGATTGATTTTAGTGGGATTTGAAAGAGTGGAAAGCGCCTAATTGTCAAAGATTAGGCGCTTTTTTATATCTTCAACCTGCGGAGGCAGGTGAGAGTTTGTATAGACGCGGTTTCAACCGCCCGGTCTTCTGTAATCAAATTCAAATCGCCGATGATTGTGATATACTATTAGTCATGATTTTTAACCGCAGATTGAAGCAGATTAACACAGATTAACGCGGATAAAATATAGTGGAGGTGTAAAAATGTTAGTAAAAACCAAGTCAAAGTTTTATACTCCCGATGAGTACCGGCAGTTAGAAGAAACTACTGAGTTTAGAAATGAATATCGCGATGGAGAAATTTTAGAGATGGCCGGTGGCACAATTAATCACAGCCGGATTATCCGAAATTTGAGTAGAGTTTTGGGAAACTTGCTTGAGGGGCAACCTTTTGAGCTTTTTCACAACGATTTGCGGCTGTGGATTCCTCGATACCGGCGGGGAACTTACCCGGATATTATGGTGATTGAAGGAGAACCAGTTTTTACGGAAGGACATACCGACGAGATACTCAATCCAATCATGATTGTGGAAGTCCTTTCTAAGTCTACCAAGGATTTCGATAGAGAGGATAAATTTCGGTTTTATCGCTCGATTCCTGAATTCCGCGAGTATATATTAGTCAATCAATCCGATTTTTTAGTCGCACAGTATATTAAAAATGAATCGAATCAATGGTTGTTTCAGGAATATGAGGGAGAATCGGCAATAGTTGCTTTCGCTACGCTGGGAGTGCAAATGTTGATGAGCGAGATTTACAACAAAGTAGTATTTGAAACGGAGGAAACGGAGGAAACGGAGGAAGCAGAAGTACAGGAATGAAATTCATGCTATTGGGTGATGCAATATCCAGCTTGGTAACACTAAAACAATAATAATTTGGTTGGTGGTGAGGAATTTAGTCCTCTGATTTTTCTGAGGTAAAAAATGGATAACTACCGCATAGTCGAGACTTTGACGGAAAGTCAGGTTTCTGACTTGATGGATTTGTACAAAAACGAGTTTTGGTGCGACAAGCGGAGGCGGGAGGATGTGGTGAAAATGCTTGCGGCTACTGATGTTACCATTGGTTTGGTCGATGAGGGCGATAGGCTAATTGGCATCACCCGCGTCCTCACCGATTTTGTCTACAGGGCGATGGTTTTTGATGTGATTGTCAAGCCGACACACAGAAAAATGGGACTGGGCGCGGTATTGATGGATGCAGTTTTCAATCATCCCGAATTGCAAGCCGTGGAGAGTTTTTCTCTTAATTGTTTGCCGAAAATGATACCATTTTACGAGCGCTGGGGTTTCACGGACGATTTGGGAGAAATTAAGTCTATGCGGCGCAAAAACAGCTAAATTAAGCTCATTTAATGCCCAAGTTTTTCTCGAATTGCATCTTCTTTAAAACCTACTAAAACAGCAGTTCCATCTTTCACAAACAGCGGACGTTTCAGCAGCATCGCATCCTTAGCAAAGGCTTCCACCCATTCTTCACCAGTCCAGTCTTTCTTGTCGTCGCCCAAAGTACGATAAGATTGACCGGAGGTATTTCGCATTGGTTTAAAGCCTAAAGTTTTCACCCAGTTTTCAATTGTTTCGCGAGTTGGTGGCTGTTCTTTTGTGTTAATGAACTCGTAAGTGATGCTGTTATCTTTGAGCCACTGCAAAGCTTTTTTGCAGGTTCCGCAGTTGGGGATTCCGTAAACTTGAATTGACATAATATTTGGGAATTGGGAATGGGGAATTGGGCTCTAGCGTTGCGGAGGGATTGGGAATTGGGAATAACTAACGACAGTTGGCTGTTGACTGTTGACTGTTGACTGTTGACTGTTAACTGTTAACTGTTGACTAAGAGGGCGGGCACGCACCATCCACCGCCCCTACCAACTAATGACTAACAACTAATGACTAATGACTAATGACTAATGACTAATGACTCTTGACTAATTTAGCTTGTTGAATCCATTGTTGCACGCGATCGACCGAAGGAGTCAAATCATTGCGCTGCATTGTCGCTACGTGCAGTCTCAGGATTTGTTGGTGCAACCTCTCCACGGGCATTTGAGCTAATTGAGCGGCAGAAGCAACGCCGGCGTGCAGCAACAGCCCGCAATACTGACAGCCGACACTGGGAATCCGAGCCAGCTCTGCCATCGCTACCCATTTATTAACTGATAGAATGTTAATGTGTAATTGATTTGCTAATAATGCTTTCGCAGCCGGTGTTTTCGTCATGCGAATTAATTGCGCGGTTGTGGTGATGCCGCATTGTTCTAGTTGAGACTGGTTTTCATTGCTCAATCCCGGCAAGTGTTCGATCGGCCAATCCCGTATTTGTACGGAATTTTTAGGAGCTTTGTGAGGAATTTTCATCTTATTTTCAGGGAATTTACTTATACTTTAAAGTCGAAAATATCAAGCCGTCAATAGATGCGATCGCTCTTGTTACAACATCTACAAAAACCCGATCGACTACTTTGGTCGATCGCCCCTGTTGCTACAGGGAATGTTAATTACTTGCCGCGCAACACTTTCAGCCTTTGTTGCCTTGCTGTCTGGCAAGATTTGTGCTGAACAAATTCCTGTCGGCGGCGATCGCAAATGCGATCGAAAACACTGCGAACAAGATGATAGCAAGAAATCATATAAAGATTAGACTTTTTTCAAAATGACTGCTACGTTTGAAGTCAGGACTTTATTTATTTTAAGACTGAGAATTAAAGGACTGAAGTCCTTACTACCAACAAAATTCAAAATAATCTGCTGTTAGCCATGACCATTACTAAGACTGATGATATGTTAAAAGATATTTTACACCAACGGCGGCAAAAACTTGCCAATTTAATTGATTTTCCGGTAATTCTTTGGTCTGGGCGCAGCATTCCTCGCAATTATCCGGCGCTGACTTTTCCTTTTCGCGCCAGCAGTCACTTTCTATATTTTGCGGGTTTGCAGTTAGAAAATGCTGCGATTCGCTTAGAATCTGGCAAATTAGAATTGTTTTTAGATGATGCAGATTCTAGCAGCACTCTTTGGCATGGAGAAATGCCGAAACGTGCAGAAATTGCTGAATTAATTGGGGCTGATGCTGCTTTCCCCATGACTGAATTAAAAGCGCGCTCCACAAATGCCGCCACGATCGCCCTTCAGGATAGCTTGACTCTGTTGCAACAGTCACAAATTCTCGATCGCCCCCTTGCACCGTCCAAAGCGCCAACCGGCATCGATCTAGAATTAACTCAGGCGATCGTATCGCTGCGCCTGAGCCACGATGCAGCCAGTTTGGTCGAATTGCGTCAAGCTGCCGCTGTCACCGTAGCAGCGCACAAAGCGGGCATGGCGGCCACAGGAAATGCTCGCATCGAAGCAGGGATTCGCGCTGCAATGGAAAGTGTCATCATCTCGGAAAACATGACCTATGCCTATCCGAGTATTGTTACGGTACAGGGCGAAGTTCTGCACAGCGAACACTATCACAATCCGCTACAAACAGGAGATTTGCTGCTAGCAGATGTCGGGGCAGAAACATCAATGGGATGGGCGGCAGATGTGACTCGCACTTGGCCGGTTTCGGGCAAATTTTCGTCAACTCAAAGAGCAATTTATGATGTAGTTTTGGCAGCGCACGATGCTTGTATTGAGAAAATTAGTCCGGGGGTGGAATATCAAGATATTCACCTGTTAGCTGCTCGAATTATGGCGGCAGGATTGGTAGATTTGGGTATTTTGCAGGGGAATGTTGAAGATTTGGTAGAAATGGATGCTCACGCGCTGTTTTTTGTGCACGGCATCGGGCATTTAATCGGTTTGGATGTTCACGATATGGAAGATTTGGGCGATTTGGCTGGCTATGCAGCCGGAAGAACGAGAAGCAGTCGGTTTGGGTTGGGTTTTTTGCGGCTGAATCGAGTTTTGCGTCCGGGAATGCTGGTATCGATCGAACCTGGTTTTTATCAAGTGCCGGCAATTTTGAATAACTCTGAAAATCGCGCCAAATATAAAGAATTTGTAAAGTGGGACGAGTTGGAAAAATTCGCGGACGTCCGGGGCATACGCATTGAAGATGATATACTTGTTACCGAAGAGGGTAGAGAAGTATTAACAGGGAAATTGCCAGCGAAAGCTCAGGAAATTGAGGAGTTAGTTGCGGTAAGTATGTAGGGATAGATCGCAAAGCGGGCGATCGTCCACAGTTCTAACAGGCGAGAAAAAAGATAAATAAAGATGAACAAAGCTTGGCAAACAGGTATTTTGATGTTAGTTGAAAAACTAGCAGCGCAAGTCCAAAAATTTGCAGCGCGGAGACTTGGACGGATTTTTCGCAACCGTATATCCTCGCCGCCGCCGATGCAAGTTGCACCTTTCCCCAGCAACGAAGAAGAGAGACTAAAAGCACTTCACCGCTACCAGATTCTCGATACAGATGCCGACGAAGCTTTTGATGACCTAACAGCTTTAGCATCCTATATTTGCGGCACTCCTATTGCTTTAGTCAGCTTAATAGACGCTAACCGACAGTGGTTTAAATCAAAAGTCGGTTTGGACGCCTCAGAAACTCCTAGAGAGTTAGCATTTTGCGCTCACGCTATTTTAAATCCCAATGAATTGTTAGTTATACCCAATGCTCTAGAAGACGATCGCTTTGCGGGGAATCCGTTAGTAACTGCCAATCCCAATATTCGGTTTTATGCTGGAGCGCCGCTAGTAACTTCTGATGGTTTCCCGATCGGCACTTTGTGCGCGATAGATACAATTCCGCGCCACCTCACTCCAGAACAATTAGAAGCGCTGCGGACGTTAGGAAGGCAAATTATTAACCAAATGGAGTTGCGAATTAATTATGCTAAATTAAAGCGCGCCCAGAGCCGGGAAAAACAAGTTGAAGCAAAACTTCGGTCTACTGACGAGCAAATTGTCAATTTTTTAGAAGGAATGAGCGATGCTTTTTTTGCTCTCGACCTCCAGTGGCGATTTACTTACGTCAATTACAAAGCCTCGCAATTTTTGCAGCGCGTACCGGAAGAACTTTTTGGTAAAACTTTTTGGGAAGAGTTTCCCGATTTAATAAGTTCGGTATTTTATGAAGAGTGTCATCAAGCTGTAGCCAAACAAGTGGGAGTGAATTTTGAGAAATATTATCGTCCCTTAAAACTGTGGTTGGAAGTCCGGGCTTTTCCCAGTCATGACGGCATTTCTGTATTTTTTCACGACATCACTAAGCGTAAGCAGATGCAATCGGCACTCAGGAAACAACAGAAAAAAACTGAGGATTTACTGCTAAATATTTTGCCCGAACCGATCGCCAACAGGTTGAGGCACGAACCGGGGCTAATTGCAGACAAGTTTGAAAAAGCCACTATTCTTTTTGCTGATTTGGTGAATTTTACCCAAATTTCTACCACGATGCCCGCCACTCAATTAGTATATTTACTGAATGAAATTTTTTCAATTTTCGACAAGCTCAGCGACAAGCATGGATTAGAGAAAATCAAAACGATCGGGGATGCTTATATGGTAGCGGGCGGTATTCCGATTGAACGCCCAGATCACGCTGAGGCGATCGCCGAAATGGCACTGGATATGCTAGTAGCAATTCAGGAATTAAATGTGAAGCTAGAGGCGAATTTTGCGATCCGCATCGGGATTAATAGCGGCCCGGTGGTGGCGGGGGTAATCGGCACTAAAAAATTCATTTACGATTTGTGGGGAAATGCGGTAAATACAGCCAGCCGCATGGAATCTCACGGCATACCAGGCCGTATTCAAGTCAGCCACTATACTTATAACTTGCTGCACGATAAATATGAATTTGAAGACCGGGGCGAGATCGAGATTAAAGGTAAAGGAAAAATGCAGACTTATTTCCTGACGGGCCCGAAAACAGCAAGGGAGATGGAAATAGTCGGAGATTAAATTTAGAACAGGAAAGTTCGGTAACGGATTTTTTAACGGATGTAACGGATAGTGAAGTAGGGTGCGTCAGAAGTGTAAAATTTGTGCGACAAATTCACAATCTCATTGTGACGTACCAACTAATGAATAAATGGTGTGTCAGTTCTAAAATTTTCGGTGAGAATTGAGAATTATCTTGCCTGACGCACCCTACGGCTAAGATTTGAAAGTACCTGAAACATTAGGCCCGATCGCCTGCCAAGCAAAACAACAGCAACAGTTGTCAACAAATCAGATTATGCTATACACACGCAGAGAGATCCAAGCAATCCCAAGCGCGGTACTCGACGTTATAAAAATATTAAGTTGAAGTCCTCGGAGCCTTTAATATGGTTCAATTTCATATTCAAACAGATAGCGAGATCCCTGCATCCACTCAACTATTCAATCAAATCAGGTTTGCGATCGCCTCCCGCCAGTTTCCGCCCGGACACCGCTTGCCGAGTACCAGACAACTAGCCATGCAGACTGGTTTGCACCGCAACACCATCAGCAAAGTTTACCGACAGCTCGAAAATACCGGACTTGTAGAGGCCCAAGCCGGATCGGGGATTTACGTCCGCGCTCAAGGCCACGAGGGCGGCAGTAAACTCAAATCCCCGATCCTCAATGAATACCCGCTTGCTAACCGAATAGTGCAAGAAAGTATGGATCAACTGCTGGGACAGGGCTGTACGCTCAACCAAGCCAGGGAATTATTTTTGGCCGAAATTGACTGGCGGCTCAGGTGCAGCGCCCGAGTCGTCGTCACAGCCCCCGCAGAAGACATCGGCGTGGGCGAGCTGATGGCGAAAGAACTCGAACAAGCTTTGCGGATTCCTATACAGTTGGTGGCGATGGAAGAGTTGGCTACTTTTCTCGATCAAATCTCTTCGGGAACTGTAATCACGAGTCGCTATTTTATCGGACAAGCAGAATTCATCGCAGCACCCCGTTCGGTGCGAGTCATTCCCGTAGACATCTACGACTACGGTCAGGAAATCCAGCTTGTGACGGGTTTACCGAAAGACAGTTATTTGGGTTTAGTCAGTTTGAGCCCGGGAATGTTGCGATCGACTGAAGTGATCATCCACAGCATCCGGGGCGAGGATTTGCTGGTGATGACGGCTTTGCTCTCGGATGCCTACAAGATTAACTCGATCGTGCGATCGGCGAGAACAATTTTCTGCGACCAACCGAGCTTTGCTACAGTAAAAGCTGCCATTAACGCTGCCCGAGAGGATATTATTCGTCCCCCGCAACTGATATGCTCTGAAAATTACATCGGCTCTAAGTCGATTAATTTGCTCAAGCGCGAGTTGGGCTTGGGGTAAGTCAGTTGGTAGTTGGTAGTTGGTAGTTGGTAGTTGGTAGTTGGCAGTTGGTAGTTGGTAGTTGTTAGTTGTTAGTTGTTATTTGTTATTTGTTTGTTGTTTGTTAGTTGTTATTTGTTAGTTGTTATTTGTTAATTAATTGTTAATTGTTGTTAATTGTTAGCCAACAGTCAACAGCCAACTGCCAACTGTCAACAGTCAACAGTCAACAGCCAACAGTCAACAGTCAACAGTCAACAGTCAACAGCCAACAGCCAACAGTCAACAGTCATTAGTTAATTCCCATTTCCAATGACTACTAACAACTAACAACTAACAACTAACAACTAACAACTGACAACCAACAACTAACAACCAACAACTAACAACCAACAACTGACAACCAACAACTGACAACCAACAACTGACTAATTACCAATTACCAATTACCAATAACCCATGCCAATTGAAATCCAACCCTCAATTAATGTTAAAACTGCGATCGAAAGCCGACGGGCCGCGCGCAGTTTCAAGCCCGATCGAATTCCCTCAGCTATATTGGCAGAAATTTTGCGCTTGGGAGTGCGATCGCCCTCCGGTTACAACTTGCAGCCTTGGCGGTTTATCGTACTTGAAGACGAAGCCAGCAAAGAAAAATTAAAAACTTGCGCCTTCGACCAGCGCCAAGTGGTAGAAGCCCCAATCGTGTTAATCTGTTGTGGCGATCGGCGCGCCGCCGAGCCCGAAAACACTGAAGCCGTCATCGAATTGGGCAAAGCCGCAGGCGCAATGAATGACAATTTAGCCGGTTATATACGCCAAGCAATCCCGCAATTATTCGAGAACCGTCCCTGTTTCGACTCTGTAGAAACTTGGACAAACAGACATACAATGCTCGCAGTAGCTCACTTAATGATTGCAGCTAAAAGCTTTGGAGTAGACAGTTGTCCGATGGAAGGTTTTGTCAGCGCTAAGGTGAAAGAAGCCTTTGAAATTCCTGAACAAGTAGATGTTTGCTGTTTGCTACCGCTTGGTTATGCAGCAGAACCTTTCAAACAATACGGTGGGCGTTTTGATGTGACTCAAGTTTATTACAGCGAAACCTATGGAAAAGAGTTGCAAATTGAGACTTAAGAGTTAAGAGTTGAGAGTTGAGAGTTGAGATTTGAAGGAGTCGGTACAAGTTCAAACAAATCGGAACTACGGACAATTTCGCAATTTCGCAATCCGAAATCGCAATCTAAAATCTAAAATCTAAAATCGCAAGTGGTGAGAGCAGAAAGAGGAACAAAGTATGACAGTAGCAGCACGACAAAGCAAGGCACAAATTCTAGAAGTCAAGTTGCAGAAGCACTTACAAGCAGCCGGATTAAAAAAATTACCGCTTTATATCAGTTGCGATTTTAGAGATGACTCTTTAACGGTTGTCGGAGAACACCCGCGAAGTGTAGTTATCAAAGCAAAACCGACTTTTACGGTGCTAGAAGCGGCTATTCTCGAAATAGAACCAGAATCTATTGAACAGATTGGACTTTGCCTAAAAATTACCGGACAAAAACAGCCCTATGCTTTCCATTCTTTTACCATGCACAACCCTGTTTTGTCAAGACCCAGAACAGTGGAAGTGCGAAAGAAAGTCGAGGAAATACCCGCAGTAGAAACGGGGATTGTGCTAGCAATAAATGCGGCAGAGACGGCGGATGGAGCGGAGGAAATGCTGTTAGAAACAGATATTAAAGAGCAGGGAGATGATGAAGATTTTCCTGATTTATCTGAGAGTTCCAACAATTCCGAGCCGATCGCCTTTAAGGTAGCTACAATTCCGGGAGATTTTGCAGAAAATCCCTTCAATTCCCTAGATATGGAAGCGGTAACAGTTTCTCAAACACCAAAGTATTCACCGTGGGCTGTGCTGGCGGCGACAGGAATCGTCAGCTTGGCGGCGATAATTCTGGCAGGGGGTTATTACCTGTTGAGTCGCCCCTGTGTCATCGGAGAATGCCCTGCACTAGCTAATGCTAAACAGTTGAGCGACAATTCGATCCGAACGCTGAAAACTTCAAAGGTTGCTAACAGCCCCGAAGAAGCGCAGGAACAGTTAAAAGGGGCGATCGCCCTTTTGGAACCGATTCCAGCTTGGTCAATTCATCGCGGCGAAGCTCAAACCGCCCTGGAAAAATACCGCCAGCAAAGTCAGAATGTAAACTCTGCGATCGATGGCGCGCGCCTCGCGGAGTCAGCAGCCAGGAAAACCGGAAATCCTCCTTATTCTGCCGAGAATTGGCAGGAAGCGCAAGCTCTGTGGCAAAGCGCGATCGCCCAACTCGGAGAAATCCCCCAAGACAGCCCTGTTTATCCCTACGCTCAGAAAAAAGCCAAGGAATATCGGAAGAATTTAGCCACAGGAAACAAGGAATTAGGAACAGAAAAACAAGCCCAAAAAACCTTGATCGAAGCCAAAAATACGGCCCAAATAGCAGAAGCTCGCGAAGCAGTAGCTCAGACAGCCGAAAGTTGGATTCAAGTACAAGCTGGTTGGGAAAAAGCCCTGGATATAATATCAGAAATTCCCAGCAATACGCAATCTTACCAACAAGGTAAACTGCTAGTTCCGAGATACGAAACGAAGCTTTCCCAAGCTCGCGAGCGTAAAAACATTGAAGGAATTTCGGAAAACGGCTACACTCAAGCAGTGAGTTTAGCAGCGGAAGCGATAATTTTTGAGGGAAAAAATGAATGGTTTAAGGCATCGGAATACTGGCGGAGAGCTTTGAGTTATGCCGAGCAAGTTCCAGCGGCCACTGCTTATTCCCAGAAAGCCAAACCGCTGATTGATTCCTACACAAAATCCTTGGAGCAAGCAGAAGTAAAGTTGAAGGAAGAAAGGAATCTGCAAAAAGCGCGGGCGGATTTAGATAAAACTTGCAAAGGTAAGCCGAAGATTTGCGACTATACTGTTAGCAAAGATTTGATTGCGGTGCAGATGACTTCCGATTACGTGCAGAAACTGCAACAAACTTTCATCCAAGCGGAAAACAAGAAGGCCCTGAAGACTCGTCAAGCTGTGGAAAAGCACGTTGAAACGCTGCAAAAAGCTTTGGAGGCGATCGCCGAAAACGCCAAAATTCCGATGCAGGTGTACAATGGCGAAGGCAAGCGGATTGCGAGCCACGAACCGAAGTAGCCCGGATTTGAACATATTGTAGGGTTATATCAATTCCGGTTGCACTCAGGGGGAATTGTTGACTGTTGACTGTTAACTGTTGACTCGATTTGATTATTCCTGAGTTACTCCGCAATCAATCCAGCTTGAAAAACTTGTTGCGCCGTCAAATTCAACTCTGGAAAAGTTGGCGACTCAATCCGATCGTTTCCCCGAAACAAACTAACCTCATATTCGCCGTCAACCAACCGATAAACCGATATCGTTGGTTGTTTGGGATTGCCAATAAACCTGCGGCCGCCCAAACCGAGATAATCCACAATCCAGTATTCAGGAATCCCGATTAGTTCGTATTCGCCTACTTTTTTGATGTAGTCATCTTGCCAGTTGGTACTAACTACTTCTATAACCAGCGGAATTGAGGCTCCTTGAGTCACAGTTGAAAACTTTTGCCACAGAGGTTCTGATGCTAAATTTGGGCGATTTAAGATCGGAATGTCCGGCGAATAAGCTGATTGGTTTTCCAGTGGTTTAACTAATGCTTGTTTGGGGATGAAGTACGGCAGGTTTAGGCGATCGAATTCCACGGTCAATTTTCTTGCTAAAAAACCGATAACTTCTTCATGTTCTCCTAATGGCTGTGACATTTCAACAATCTCTCCATTGTGCAGTTCGTAGCGTCCGTTGTCTGGCTTCCATTCCGCAAATTCTTCAAAAGTTAGCGTTTTAGTTGCTATTTGAATCATGGCTATTTCTCCTGAATGATGGCCGGGCGGGCTAGAACCCCACCCCACAAAAAACTAAACTCTTGTGGAAAATGCCGGAGAGCCTGTTCAATAAAACAAGGCTAAATGCAAGTTCCTACATACATAATATTACCAGTTCCAATCCCTCCGCTTCGCTCCGCCCAATCCCTCCGCTTCGCTCCGCCCAATCCCTCCGCTTCGCGCTCGCCCAATGCCCTGCGCGGGCCAATTCCCAATCCCTCCGCAACGCTAGAGCCCAATTCCCAATTATCATTTTATCAACTGTGCATCTTGATTAAAAAAACTGCGGCACAATCCCTCAGTCAACAACAGAGTTGCGATTAAAGTTGCCAGCGCTAACACAAACATAATCAAAATTTGGTAAGATGCTGCATCTATCGGGCTCACACCGCTGAGCATTTGACCTGTCATCATTCCCGGCAATGTCACAATTCCTACCACTGTCATTGTATTTAATGTCGGGATTAATCCCGCTTTGATGGCATCTTTGCGGTACTGTTTTACTGCTTGCTGCGGTGTGGAACCTAAACTTAAATGGGTTTCTATTTCTAACTGGCTGCTGTTAACTGTACTGACAAGTCTTTCACCGGCGATCGCCCCAGAGTTCATCGCATTGCCCAAAATCATCCCCGCTAGGGGAATCAAATACTGCGGTTCGTACCAGGGGTCAGGTTGCAAAATTAGCAAGTTTGTATAGCCCAAAGTCAAGGCCGTGCTAATCAAAATCGAACCCGAAACTAACGGTAGTAAGTGCTTGATTTTTTTGCTGATGCGGTTGCTAGCTACCATGCTAGCTGTTGTCAGCATGATTGCTAAAACTGCTAAAACCACCCAAGGATTTTTTCCCTCCGGGGCAAATACGACGGCCAGCACGTAGCCGACTAGGATTAGCTGGATCAGGGTGCGGCCCGCCGCGATCGCGATCGCCCCCTCCAATCCCAATCCCTGCCACGCCGAAAGCCCGATCGCGATCGCCACCATCCCCAAAGCCCAACCCAAATCAGTAAACTCTAGCTGAATTAACATCGGCGCTCTCTTTCGATCGAGTGATTGTTTGCCCCTCCAACTATAAAATATTTGAAGAAACGTTTCTCAAAAACAGTTTTGCTGCAAGAATTTGCTGTGATAATGGTTGAAATTTTTGGTGTGAAGAGTGAATAAAGTTCCCCCCCTCGACTTAAGCCAGCAGTACGCCCAGATCGGCGAGGAAATAACCGCTGCGGTGCAAAAAGTGCTCGCCTCTGGCGGCTACATAGGCGGCCCCGCCGTGAAAAGTTTTGAACGAGAATTCGCCGACTACACCGGCGTTTCCGACTGCGTTGGCTGCAACTCGGGCACGGATGCGCTGATTTTGGCCTTGCGAGCTCTCAAAATTGGCCCCGGCGATGAAGTGATTACCACTCCTTTTACTTTTTTTGCTTCGGCTGAGACAATTAGCGCCGTCGGTGCAACTCCGGTATTTGTCGATATTGACAGCGAGACTTTTAATTTGGATGTCGAACTCCTCGAAGCGGCAATTACCCAAAAAACCAAGGCAATTATGCCCGTGCATATCTTCGGTCAACCCACAGACATGACTCGGTTGATGGAAATTGCCACCAAGCATAACTTAGCCGTAATTGAAGATTGCGCCCAGTCTGTCGGGGCCCTGTGGCAGTCTCAAAAAGTCGGCAGCATCGGCCATGTCGGCTGTTTCAGCTTTTATCCCACCAAAAACTTAGGCGCTTGCGGTGACGGCGGCGCGGTGACAACAAACGATGCAGCCCTCGCAGCTTCCATGAGAATGCTCAAAGAACACGGACAGTCTTCTAGGTATTTCTACGAGGAAATCGGCTACAACAGCCGTTTAGATGCCCTGCAAGCGGTGATTCTCAGCATTAAATTGCGGTATCTCGACAGTTGGAACGCCCAGCGGCGCGAAAAAGCAGCCGTTTATAACGAATTTCTCTCCCGCGTGCCCGGAGTTGCTGTCCCCAAGGAATTGCCAGCAGCTAAGGGAGTTTGGAATCAATACACAATTCGGCTGATAAGTCAAGAAGACCGGCCAAACTCCTCTGGCAATTTCCGGGACTCGGTGCGGGAGCGGTTGCAGGAATCCGGCATCGGTTCGATGGTTTACTATCCGTTACCCTTGCACCTGCAACCTGTTTACAAATCTTTGGGCTATCACGTCGGTGATTTACCTGTGGCAGAGCAAGTTTGTCGCGAAGTCTTGTCTTTACCGATGTTTCCCGAACTTTCGAGGGATCAACAAGAGCGGGCGATTTATGGACTCAAAGATTGTTTGGCACATAGCCGGTAGCATCCGGTAGCTTTGGCCCGATCGCCCGATCGACAGAAACGCCCCAAAACAGAGAAATTGCAGGGTTGCAGTGCCGTACTGGTGCAGCGGTCAGGGAAATATATTAAGTATTTTGACCGATCGCTTGTACTTTTATGTACTATCATTAATTAATGAAAAGAAAAAAATTTAGGCTGATAATCCGCCTAGAACGGGTACATCTTCCGCTCGCCTAAAATTGGCGGTGCGATCGTGATGAAGAAGTCATTAGTCATTAGTCATTAGTCATTAGTCATGTTTTGCTGTCCCCCACGAGCTTTCCGTCCAACGTCATCAGTCCGATGTCCGTCGGAAGAAGGAAGTTCGGCAACGAGCAATGTACGGGATGTAACGGATGTAAGTCCGATGTCCGTCGGAAGAAGGAAGAAGGAAGAAATAAGAAATAAGAAATAAGAAATAAGAAATAAGAAGGAAGAAGGAAGAATGTTTGAACTTTCAACTTCCCATCCCCGATGCCCTGTTTGGCCGATGCCCTGTTTGGCCGATGCCCTGTTTGGCCGATGCCCTGTTTGGCCGATGCCCTGCGCGGGCCCTGTTTGGCCGATGCCCTGCGCGGGCCGATGCTTTTAGGCCCTGCGCGGGCCGATGCTTTTAGGCCCTGTTTGGCCGACGCCCGATGCCCGATTTCAAATTTTCAATTTAACCTGCAATTTTCATAAAATAAGAGGAAAATAAACGAGTGCCTCAGTATAAATTCACTCAGGCTAGACGCTACGATCCACAAGCGATCGCTAAGTATTACCGCAAACGTCCTTGGAAAGCAATTTGGCGAGCAATTACCGTTATTTGGTCTTTTGCAGGCTTCGTGCTGGGGATGCTGTGGGACAGTTGGCAGCACGAAGCCGCAGCACACCAGCCGGAACGCGCCACCCACCTGCGACAAATACTCACTCGCTTGGGCCCCACTTTCATTAAAGTCGGCCAAGCCCTTTCTACCAGACCGGATTTAATTCGCAAAGACTTTCTCGAAGAACTGATCAAACTTCAAGATCAATTGCCACCCTTTGATTCGGCGCGAGCATTTGAGATTATTGAAGCAGAACTCGATCGCCCCATTAGCGAAACCTACAGCGAAATCTCCCCCCAACCAGTCGCCGCCGCCAGTCTCGGTCAAGTATACAAAGCCCGTCTCATGACCGGAGAAGCAGTCGCCGTCAAAGTTCAGCGACCCAACTTGCTACCAATCTTGAGCCTCGACCTTTACTTAATGCGCTGGGCGGCTGGATGGTTAGCCCCTTTGCTGCCGCTCAATCTCGGCCACGACCTCTCTTTAATAGTCGATGAATTCGGCATTAAACTATTCGAGGAAATTGACTATATCAACGAAGGTCGCAACGCCGAAAAATTTGCCACAAATTTTGCCGACGACCCCACAGTAAAAGTTCCGAGTATCTACTGGCGCTATACTTCAAAATCCGTTCTCACACTCGAATGGATTGACGGCATCAAACTGACAGACATCGCAAGCGTGAAAGCAGCAGGCTTGGACACCGATAGCTTAATAGAAGTCGGAGTCCGCAGCGGTTTGCGGCAGTTGCTAGAACACGGATTTTTTCACGCTGACCCCCATCCGGGAAATTTGTTTGCCTTAGCGGACGGCCGCATGGCTTACATCGATTTTGGGATGATGGATCAGATGGAAGAAACAACCAAAGAAAGCTTGGTTGATTCTGTCGTTCATTTAATCAACAAAGATTACTTACAGTTAGCCCAGGATTTTGTCAAACTCGGCTTTTTGACACCAGACACAGACATTATGCCGATCGTCCCGGCCCTAGAATCTGTACTCGGCGATATAGTCGGCGAAAAGGTGTCAGATTTTAACTTCAAGACGATTACAGACCAGTTTTCGGAATTGATGTACGATTATCCATTCCGAGTGCCCGCGAAATTTGCCTTAATCATTCGCTCTCTCGTGACAGAAGAAGGTTTAGCCCTGACGCTGAATCCCGATTTCAAGATAGTCGAGGTGGCCTATCCTTACGTAGCGCGCCGATTGTTAAACGGAGAATCTCCAGCATTGCGCCGTCGCCTGATTGAGGTATTATTCAAAGATGGCAAATTCCAGTGGAACAGATTAGAGGACATGATCGCGATCGCCAGATCCGATCGCAGTTTCGACCTGCTACCCACCGCCCAACTAGGCATACAATTCTTGCTGTCAGAAGAAGGATCGTTTTTGCGTCGCCAATTGATATTAGCTTTGATTGAAGACGATCGCCTCCACACAGCAGAAGTTAGCAGCCTTTGGAACCTAGTCAAAGAAGACTTGCAACCAAGCCGCCTGTTCAACGTTGCTCTAGACGCTTTAACAGAGCTTTCCACAGCAGGAACAGCCGCACTGACTCGACTTTAATTTTAGTCAGCAGTCAGTAGTCAGTAGTCATTAGTCATTAGTCAGTAGTCATTAGTCATTAGTCATTAGTCATTAGTCATTAGTCATTAGTCATTAGTCATGAGCGACTTGTGCTGAGCTAAGCCGAAGCAAGTCGGAGGGTGGTCATTAGTTATAAATCAAAAGACAACTACTAATGACCAATTAACTTTTTTGACCACAAAAAAGTCCCGAATACACAAATTTTAAAATGCAGAAAACAGAGGCAAAAATAATTTCCTTCTTACTGCTAAATGCTAAATGCTAACTAATGACTACTGACTACTGACTGCTGACTTCCCAATTTTCCATTACCCAAACTAAGGAATTATTCGTGTATTATTTTCCCGAACCTCCATATTTTTTAATGAGCGCTGGATTGCTAGCAGGTATGGCATCAGGCTTAGCTTTTGAAGCAACACTCAAACAAGCAGTGCAGCAGTGGTCAAAAAATCGCTCTACTCGTACTCTAGCTAACCTGCCAAGGTTGCAATTATCCATACCTTTCATCGGAATGGCCGGGGGAATTTGCGTATTTTTAGCTTCGGGAGTGGAGATTTTTGGCTTCCCAAAATTACTTTCTTATGCTCTAGCTTTACCTCTCACACTACTCACCGCGTGGTTGGTTTGGACTCAGCTAAACAAACTTTTAATCGAACTCGAACGCGGAGGTTCCCAAGCGCTCGATTTAGATTCATTTGAACAATAAACTTCTTAAACCGCAGACAAACGCGAATCACACAGATAAAAACCCATCAGCGTTTCTCAGTGTTAATCTGCCAACATCTGCGGTTCAAAAAAAACAATCAAACTAATCACCATCAATCCCAAAACTTCGCAACTTAAACATAATATTATTAATTTTTTTAACTACCCAACTTTTGAAATTTCTACCCAAACGAACCAACAAATTGGGCGGCGCGAGATTTGGGAGTTTTTCCGGCGAATTCAAATAGCGGTAGTGCAGAAACACCTCTCGGTAGGGAATCCCAACATCTTCCCCAGCACACAATCGAGTAAACTTGGCAGCCGAAATGCTCATGTAGTGCAAGTAAGTCAGCCGCTGTCCTTTGTCGTATAAAACATAATCTATCACATCAAATTTAGAAGACCAATGATTGCCCGTTACCCCAGCAGGTTGATGATACGCAAAGTTATAAAAAGAGATTTTGCTGCGGGCTACTAAATAGTTCAATAAAGATTGGTCAGATGCACTCAAACACATAATTTCCGCTTCTCCTGATGTTAAGTTGTCTAACAGTTGGACAGAATTTTCTCTATTAAATATTTCTTTTTTTGAAGCAAATAAACCTGTACAAAAAGTATGAGATGGCAGTTGGTCTATATTGAAAATATGTGGCAATTTATCTGATGATAAATCAAACACATAATTGAGGTCGGATTTGTACTGAAAATCGTTTGCTACCCAATCAAATTCATCAAGTTTGTGATAAATGTAATCCAGAGAACCCATTAACAGAGTGTCAGCGTCAAAATATACAAATTTGTCAAAAGGCCCGTCAAAACAGCATAATTTCCGATGCCTGGTCAAACAGTGAACTGGTTTCAAACCTTTAGCTTGCCAAACTTTTTGAGCTTTGGCGTGAGATGTCCAAGCTTGAGTTGCAAAGTCTTCCCAGAAATAAATTGAATCGGTGTTGTCAAAGAGGGTGACATTAGAACGAATTGCAATTTCTACTCGCACTTTTTTCAGCCTATCATCATAGGGAATAATACAAACGGGAATATCTTTTGCCCCATTGACTTCGAGACTGTTTAACAAAGCAACTAAGTGGTCGAAAACAACATCGTTTGCTAGAATATAAATGCCATCAGTCATAGTTTTTTAATTAATAAGTAACCCAGCGCATATATATTTCTTTTTAGGTGCGGGCAAGATGCCCACACTACAAGAAATAAAATTTATAGATTGTGGAACAGGCAAGATGCCTGTTCTTCAAACCTTGTTGATAATGATACAACATATGATTGTCTCCTCACCTAGTGAAAACACGAAATAATTTTTGCACTAAATTTGGTTTTTCCTCTTCCTCATGAAGGTAACGATAATGTTTCCACAATTCCCAATAAGGACTACCCGATTTAATTGGTATCCCAGCCCAGTGCAGATATTTTAACTTTTTGCCTTTGTCATAAAGCACATAATCTATTTCCTGAAAATGTGTAGAACCAGCCCAGCTTCCTGGTTCTGCGGCTGAAGCTTTAACAAAGTTGCAGCGCTTGGGAATTAACTTAAGAATCATGTAATTTAGTATAGGTTGGTCTGTGACATTTTGAGTAAAGTCAAAATATTCTCGATGCTGCGCGCATTCTCGCAAAATATTGTACATTTGCGATTCGGTAATAGTGCCTTTTCTGGAAGCCCAAAAACCGCTGTTAAAGACATCTTGAAGCTGTGAGTCGGTAAATATATTCTGTTCTTTTATGACAGGTGAAAATACATTTCGCAGTTTTTCGCTGAGGTGGTGATAGTCGCAGCAAAAAAAGTCTACTTCTGAGAGTTTGTTGAGGTTGGCTGCGATGTCTTCAAAAACGATGATATCGGTATCGATGTACAGAAATTCGTCTAGGGGGCCAAACCAGGCGCAGAGTTTCCGCATTTTGCTGGGAAGGGCTAGAAAAGTGCGATCGAACATTTGGCCAATTTCTCTGGTAAACTGTTCCACAAACTCCAGATTTGGGAACAAATGCACCCCGTAGAGGCTGCTGAGGGCGGCCGCGACTTGCTGATAATTGTCGTCAAACGGGATCAGAAAAACTGGTACTTGACAATTGTACAGACGTATGCTTGCCATAAGGGCGATCGCGCTTTCCATCACCCTATCATTAGCAACAATATAAATACCGCGACTCACATCAAATCCATTAACATCAGAATAACTCATCTCTCTTCTCTCTCAGCGTTCTCTGCGTCCTCTGCGGTTTAAAAATCAAACATTGATCCTCAACCTTCTCAATACCCTGGTTAACAAATTCGACCGAGAAACCTCAGTATAAGACTTAGGCGCTTGGGTAAAAACCGGACGCTTTTCCGGCTCCCGGAGATAGCGGTAATGCAGAAACAAATCGCCATAGGGAAACTCAATATTTTCCCCCGCACAAACCCTCCGAATTAAATCCGGCGGCACGCCAATATAATGAAGATAAGTCAGCCGATTTCCCTTATCATACAAAATATTATCGCGTTCTTCAAAATGTTGGGAAGTCACGCTGCACCCAGTTTTCTCAACCTCCGGGAGGCTATAAGCAAAATTATAGCTCTTCAGGTTCGTTTTCATCACCATATAATTGAGCAACGGCTGTTCTCCCGCACCTGCATAGAGAATTTCCGCCTCGCCAGATTGCAGTTGAGCTAACAGCCATTCCCTAGTATTTTGCTCAAACAATCCTTGCTTGCTAGCATAAAATCCAGAACAAAATATTTCCGAATCAATCCGATTTTGCTCAAAAACTTCGAGCAGTTTTGGCGACTGAATATTGTATACTTTAGTTGGGGATAGAAATTGAAAATCATAAACCACAAAATCCGATTCCTCTAACTTCTGAAAAACCGCATCAAAAGAATTCATCACCAAAGTATCAGCATCCATATAGATAAACTTTTCAAACGGGCTATCGAAAGCGCAAAAGCGCCGATGTGCGCCGTAAAGCCGGAATTTTTTGCGGTTCAAACGCTCTGGTGCGGCTGCTTGCATGAATTTATCCCATCGCTGAATAGATGCGCTATCTTCATAAATAAAGACGTTGGGACGGTTGACAATTTCAGCTTGGATTTGCTCTATTTGGTCGTCGAAAGGATAAATACAGACCGGAGTATTTGAGCCTAAGATAACTTCAATACTGTTGAGTAAGGCAATTAGTTGGTCGTAAACTGTATCGTTGGCTAGCGTGCAAATTCCATTCATATTTAGTCAGGAAAAAGTGCAGATGGCTCAAGGGTAAAAGGATAGACAAGAGTCTTCGCGGAAAAACTAAGCCGAGGGAGAAACCGAGGCTACCGCTACGCGAAAACCATTGAGCTTCCACTTATAATCCGCCGAGTTCGCGTAGCGAGTGGCACTACGACACCCGTCCGAAAGGTAGTACCAACAACCGCCACGCTGCACCCGGTTATTATCTGTACCAGTTTCCCAGGAACTTCCGTCAGTTGGTGCGCCGTTATAGTTCGAGTGAACCCTATCGCTGCACCACTCCGAAACATTCCCGTGCATATCGTACAGTCCAAAGGCATTGGGAGGAAAACTCCCGACATCTGTTGTTTCTCGACGCGGAAGTCCTTGAGGGGCGTTTGCGTACGACAACCTTCCGTCACAGTTGACTAATTCTTGGGTAATGGTTTCCCCAAAATGAAATGGGGTTGTTGTACCCGCACGACAGGCGTATTCCCATTCTGCTTCACTCAGGAGGCGATATTTTTTCCCGGTTTTTTGTGAGAGTTTGCCACAGAATTCGACGGCATCATCCCACGATACAGTTTCTACAGGACGTTTTTTACCTTTGAAACCCGATGGGTTATTTCCCATCACTGCTTGACACTGTGCTTGGGTGATGGGATATTTTCCTGCATAAAAAGCGGGTACTATTACTTGATGCTGCGGACTTTCAGTATCGTATCTACCTTCCTCTGTTGCTGGCGAGCCCATCATAAAAGTGCCGCCGGAAATATAAACCATTTCCAGTACAACTCCGTTACCTAAGTTTTCGAGGCACAAGTCAGCATAATGACGGCGGCGACTGTTTTCTTTCCCTTCAGCATCAACCGTTATCACATCAAATTCAAAAATAGGCAAATATTTGTCTAACTGCTCTTTTATATTTAGTTCATCTCTATCCTTCAGCAGCGAATAGGCTACAAACTTCACCAACATTGATTCATCTTGCAGTGCCCCAACTATCAAATCTAAACCTGCATCTCGATATTTCAGCGCTTCATACAGTGCAGCAATTTTCACCTCGACAATCGGTGAAGCTAAACGACTCTTAACACCGGGAATCCCGCCTAAGACAGCAGCACCGAGGGGGGGGTGGATTTTGACCGCCGAGTACGGCATCGTATTCTCTTGGTTGATTTTGATTTTCTGTCATTGTACTATTTCTTAAGATACAAAATTGGACAGCCAATTGAGCAAGTTTAATTCATGGAGAATGATTTGCCTCGCTTCCGCAATTTTCTCCCTCGCTTCATGCCAATAATCCGCATTAGCCACAACCTCTTGAATAAATTGTACCCCTTTTTCATCCAAACTCGGCAGCCGCAGAAAACTCCCCGCCGGCAACAATTTATCCGCCGCCGAACCACCGTAATAAATTGGCAAACACCAACCTAACAAAGCATCCCAAAGCTTCTCGCTGACATACAAATCGTTTTCTGCATAATTTTCAATAGCTAAGTTGTAATAGTATGGTGCGACGGCGTGCCATTTATTGTTTACAGTACCGTTTCCCTGTGCCCAAGTTGGCAAGTTTCGCCCGTAAAGGTCAAAGTCTAATTTTTGTTGTTGCAGCAATTTGATAAAATATAATCGCTGTCGGTGGTTGGCGGTGCGGCTAACACCTGAAGTAATCCAAGAACAGGATTTAGTTTTCGGCGGCGCAGGCATTTCATCGAGTTCTCGAAACGAGTTAGAGTGATACCAAATCGCGGGCATATAATCGGGTTTTGGTGCGAAGTCGTCGGGCCCGGAAATGTAGCCGCAATAAAGTTTTGCTTGTTCGTAGTTGGTTTTAGTAATCTCAATAACTTCTGGTAAGGGTGGCTCGCGGATCAGGTAAATTATGCGTTCCTTGGGGACACCGCGCAATTTGTCTCGAATGTCATTTTCTGGATTTTGAGGGCTTGGACGGCGGATTTTGTCGAGCCAGGATTGCTGTTTTGGCGATCGGGGAAAGTCGAATTGATACATCAGTAAAAAATCAGGTTTGGGGTGATTTGCTAGCATTTGAATGTTGCCCCATTTGCCGAAGTTTTGGGGGGTTTGTTGCCACAGCCAGTCGCTTTGGTTGATGCCTGGATAGGTGGTGATTGTGCCGAGAATTTGTGGGTTCATAATTAGTAGTATGTAGGGTGCGTCAGCTTGGGTGATTTTCGCCATAATTGATAATTTAAAAGCTGACGCACCGCACAGTTAATGGTGCGTCTGTTTTGATAATTTTATCAATTGTCTGTCGCCTGCGGACTGACGCACCCTACCAATGACTCATCCACATAACTCAAAATCCTCTCAATCCGATTTTCCCATGAAAATTGCTTGACAAAATTTAATGTTTCTGCATAACCTTCGATTTTCCTCGGATACTTGGTTAAACAATCTCGAATGCTTTGTGCAAACTGCTGCGGGTTATCCGGTTCGCACCAAGTTGCTGCTATATTTCCCGATTTAAATTCCCTTAAAGATGCAATCTCCGTCGCCACAATTGGAGTTCCCGACGCCATATAATCAAAGAACTTCAAAGGAGACGTGAACGTCGCGGCCTCTGTCAAACAGTGAGGGTGAGTCAAAACATCCGCAGCTTGCAGCAAGCTAGCCAGTTGATTTTGAGGCAGGTATCCGAGAAAATTAATGTTGTTAACTTGCTTCTCTTTAGCTAATTTCCGGTATGCTGTAACTTGGGATGAATCCCCACCGGCGATCGCAAATTGAACTTCCGGCAATTCCTCGGCCACATCCACCAGCATATCGACACCTTTAAACGGGTAAAGTCCCCCCGCATAAACTGCTAAATGCTGCCTGTCACCTGCTAATAATTGCTGTCGCCAATTCTCGGCTGCTGCTGCTTGTCTCGCGAGAAACAAATGATTAAAACCGTTGTGCAGCGTAATTACTTTATCTGGCGGCATCCCATTCTCAATCATACTCTCTCGAACAGTATCTGCAACAGTTACAGCAATTTGAAATAGAGGATTACTCACAATTTCTGGTGCAAATTTCTTGTCTTCATGGTGGTGCTGTTCGTAGATAGCGGGAATTCCGTTTTTAATAGCAGCTTTGACAAAGTTCCAGTCGCGGCTGTGGACGATTTTAGTTGATTTTAGCAGGTGAATTGGTAAATAATATTTACAAACTATGGTACTCGCATTCGTCCACTTGTTGTCCCAAAAATCGAGGTGAGGCACTGGCAAATCTGCTACTTTTAATTTTTCCTCAAGATTGTAGATTTTGGCAAGTTTGTCAGCGGGTTTTCTCGGTTGAAAAGGAAAAAGTAAATCAACCGGATTTAAAGCACTCCAGCCTTTGCGAAGGTATACCAAAACTGCTGGATAACCGAGATTTGCTGCGGCATTTGCAGAGTGTGCAACTTGAACTAAGCTCGCTACATTGGGTTGCGGCAAGACATTTCTGGTAAAAAATACATAATATTTAGACATAGGAATTGTTGATTGTTGACTGTTGATTGTTGACTGTTGACTGTTGACTATTAAGGATCGAAAACTTAATAACTTAAACACCTCCTACAGTTCTTTCTCTTGTAAGTTGCAAGATCGAAGGAGGCAGAGCCTCCGGATCTGCATTACCAGGCTCTGCCTGGTAACGAGCAACTAACAACTAACAACTAACAACTAATAACTAATAACTAATAACCAATAACCAATAACCAATAACCAATAACCAATAACAACTACCTACTTTTTAACAGTCTGACGTTTGATAGTATTTTCTATAAATTCTAAGGTTTTAAAAATATTAGCAGCCGAGTGAAATGATTCTCTAATTAACTCGTCTTTTTCTTCGGGAGAATCTACCATTTCATCTACTAGCAATTTGAGGTAAGCTATCATGGGAGTCAGGCGAGTGCGAATTTCGTAAGAACCTCTAATTAATGCTTCATCACGAGCGGTTTCTTCGGCAAATTGCACTGAATACAAGCGAGTGTAGTAACCTCCTTTTGCTAGCAATTCTTCGTGGGAACCTATTTCTACTACTTGTCCGCGATCGATTACGGCGATTTTGTGGGCTTTTTGGACTGTGGAGAGGCGGTGGGCGATTACTAAGGTTGTGCGATCGCAACTCAATTTCTCGATCGCCGATTGCACATATCTTTCGGAAACCGTATCCAGGGAACTCGTAGCCTCGTCTAAAATTAAAATTTCCGGGTTTTGCAGCAAAGCTCTAGCAATGGAAATTCTCTGACGCTGCCCTCCCGATAATATTACACCCCGATCGCCAATTTGAGTATTCAACCCCTCCGGCAACAGTTCGATAAACTCATAAGCATTCGCTCCCCGCGCCGCTTCGACAATTTCTGCCTCACTCGCTTGGGGCCTAGCGTAAGCAATGTTGTCGCGCACCGAAGCATTAAACAAAAACGTATCTTGGCTAACAATACCCATCGCTTTTCTGAGACTTTTTAGCTCAAATTCCCGCAAATCCGTCCCATCTATCGAAATATTACCTTCAGTAGGATCGTAAAATCGCGGCAGTAAATCTGCCAAAGTTGACTTACCAGAACCCGAAGTTCCTACCAAAGCCAAAGTAGTGCCGTGAGGGAGAAATAAATCAATTTTTTGAAGAACTAAATTCTTGTGATTCGGATAACTAAAAGATACTTTATTAAAACTAATTCCCGATCGCAAATGAGTGTACGGCACAGAACCGTTCAGCATAAACGGCTTGTCATCGCAGCTCAAAAAATCATTAACCACCTCTACACTAGCCGACGTATTCGCAAATTGGCTGCGCCCGCTATTCAACTGAGAAATCAAAGGAATTAACCGAAAAAGTACCAATAAATAGGTCAATAAAACCGTTGAAATCGACTCTATTTCATTTGCAAATATTGTGCGACCTATAAATACAATCAAAAGAATAACTATTAAATTAACAACTTCGTTAATTGGGGCGATCGCCGCATAATTTACCTGAGCTTGAAAATCTGCGTGTTCTCGCCTTTGAATTAAATGCTTGATCCGCTGATACTCCCTTTCCTCGTTCCCCGTTGACTTGACCAGCCGAATCCCAGTTATAGTTTCCAACACCCTAACCGAATAATCCTTCGACATTTCAGAAAGCACCATGCCAAAATGCTTAGAACGGTGAATAATATATTGATTTGTCCAAGCAACTAACGCCAGCAAAACTGTAGCTGTCACCGTCAGTTTCCACGAGATAGAAAGCAGCAAACCCACAAACACCAAAACAGTAATTGAAGTAGTAAACATTCCGATCGCCGTACCAACTGCACTAGCCGTCCTGCCAATCTCTCCGCCCAATCTATTAATTAAATCCCCGACTTTAGTTTTGGAGTAAAAATCCAAATCTACTTCTAACAACAACCGCAAACCTGCTTCTCGCAAATCAAAAGTCAGAGAGCGCGTCAGAGAAGTAGCCACTAAAGTATTGATATAACTCGCAATATTTTTCAAAAAGATTGCCACAAAAATCGCCGCTGTCATCAACATTAAACGCTGATTTTCGGGCATTCCTTCAAAGGGATACATCAAAGTTTTAATGAGAGTTGGAGCGCCGCGCAGCTCCACCGCTTCATCCAAAAAATTTAAAAGCACCGGTACAATCAGAGTAGTGCTGATACCGCTGAATAAAGCCCCAGAAAAGCCCAGGATCACAGTTAATAAAATCCTGCCGGGATATCGTCTGGCAAATTTTAGGAGTAGCTTATTCGCAGACATGAAGCGTTCCCAGCTAAACAGTATGGCATTTCAAAATATTCTTTAATTGCACCCAGTTATTCTTCCTCCATTCAGTCGCTTAAATATCACCGACACTACCTAAAATTATTTCTGAAAGTATCAGTGCCATTGCTTGAATGCTATATTTTTTTACGCATCTTTCCCGAGCTTTCATTCCTTGCAAATTCGCGACGGTCAAATTTTGAAATATCCATTGAATTTTTTGGGAAATTTGAGCGGGAGAACTTGGCTCGACTAAATAACCAGTTCCTCCTAAAATTGCCGGAATATCCCCCACCCGTGTAGACAAAACAGGCTTAGCCATTGCCATTCCATCTGTCAGCTTGAGCGGAAACTGAGCCACCGCTGTCAGAGTCTCTCGCTGAGGAACAACGACAACGTGAGCCGCCGCCACAACTTCAGGCATCGTCTCGACTGGAAATCTTGGCAGTTTAACAATCCAACGTCCCCATTGTTGCATAAGTCTATCATCATAATCGTCATAAGGACTTCCGCCGACGATCGCTAATTTTAAATCCGGCTCGTTTAACTGTTCGAGGGCCATCAAAACATCCTCAACACCTTTGTGAGGTCGAGGCGCACCCGGAAACATTAATATTCTATACCCAGACAAGCCATAACGCTCTCTGCTCAATTCAGGATTGTATTTAGCAGGATCGAAAATTTTAGTATCCTTACCGTTCGGCAAATATACACCACCAAAACGCTGTTGTAAAAATTTAGTATGAACGGTGACTGCATTAGCACGGTGGATTAAACTTTCCATCCACTTGATATATAGCGGGTGATCGGGTTTTCTCAATTGACCGTTTTGTTTTAAAATATCTCGATAAAGTTGTTTAAAAGAAGGACGATATTTCCATTCATCTGGATCGCACCAGCTTAGTTCCCAGTCATCAATATCTAAAATCACAGGGCGCAGAGTCTCCAGTTTTTTTAGCAGCGATAAACCAAAGCTTGTGGGTTTAGGTTTGACTGCATAAATAATATCTCCATCTATTTTTTTCAAAATTTTTTGAGCATCCATCAAAAACGTGGGATAGTTTGTCCCTGGTATCGCACAGACTGGGATGTTTGCAGGAGGAATCGCGTACAATTCTTGACCAAACTTAAATCCAACAACTTCTACCTCGTAGTTAAGCTCGATCAGGACTTGAGCTAAGAGAAAGGCACGAATTGCGCTTGCTCCCGATAAATCGCTCACCACTAATGAAACTTTCACTGAGCATTTTTTTTAACATTTACTTAATTTTCCTGCTTAACTGACCTTTTGTCAAGGCGATCGAAACTTGGGTTTTCAGACAAAAGAAATGGAGTTTTTAACCGAGGGAAAGCTCACTTGCTAAGTAAGTCATTGGTCCTTGGCCATCAGTCATCAGTCATCAGTCATTAGTAGGGGGGAATTTAGCTAATGATCTATGATACAAATGACTGAAAAATGGGCTCAACCCGCCCTCTTGCTCTTGCTTGTTCTAGGTAAATTCTCGGATGTATTGACGCTATTGTTTAAATTTATTGCCAGAATTTTGTTACTTTTGATGCTGTTTCGCAGCCAATTTCAATTATTTTAAACGCCAGGGATTGTTGAGTTGATTTGGTAAAAATATTTTAGCAGTGCGATCGACTATTCGAGTCAAGAGCGATCGCGTGACGTTCTTTGCGTACTGCGGGCGGTAGGGATAGGTGCAGTGCATAACTTTAATCGGTTTGTCGATCGCATAAGCATCTTTCCACTTATCCAAGTAGTTGTAAACAGGCGACAATGTTGTCATTTTCGGTTGGACAAATTCCACAGCCGCCGCAAAAGCACCTTGGTCTTTCAATAATAGCACATTTTGGTTGACCACTACTATCTCGAAATATTTCTTAAAACTTTGGAAAACTTCGCAATTTTTACTGCTTTTCGTAAAAGCGATAAACCCGCCGTTGTATTGAATGCTATTTTCATTTAGTGGCAATCCGACCGATTGCAAAGTTGACAGGATGTCCTGCTTAATTCTTAATAAATTTGCAGCTTTAGCAATTGCTGGCTGCACATCTTCTGTCACCAACAAATCCACTTCGTCAAGATAGTCGAAAACTTCATCTATTGGCGACAACAAACAAATATCGCAGTCCATATAAATAGTTTTGTCAAACGAAGATTCTCGGTACAAAGCCAGTTTAGCTTGGCGCGAGGCTAAAACAGGATTTTCGTGAGATGGTGCAGGTTTCAATATGACTTTTCCAAATACCTGAAGTAAAGGATATAAAATTTGAGGCACTCTATCTATTAAAATAATAATTGGTTCCTGGTGAAATTTCCTGATTGAAGCCAAAAAATGAATGCAATCTTGGAATGAGTAAAGACCTGTTAAAATAGTGATAAATCCCTTGGTTTCTACTGTCATTAAAAAATTAACTACTTTAGTTTTGTGGACTTTGGCGTTCAGGTTTTGAGGCGGACTGAAAGCCTCACTACGAACCGAGTTTTTTAAGTGAAAATTAAGGAATCTAATTTGTCAATAATTTCCGCATCTTGTTTGATGTCAAACTTGCGCGCAAAGTGAAAGTTGCCGTTAGTAATTGTCGCATAATCTTGCACTGTCAGCGTTCTTGGCGAACCTGCTATCGCATTGGTATAATCAATATAGCGTTTGTCGTCATTCACGAGATTTAAGTTTTTATTGTTGACTAAGATAGTCTGGATGAAAGACTCTTCTGGGACTACTGTTTTTTGATAATAGTCCACAAAATCCGGGCGAGTATTAACAAAATCTTTGATGTATTCAACGCACTTTCTAGAGAGAGTGTACCACGCCCAGCCGCCGTAGCAGATAAACCGATCGCTAAATAAGGTCGATCGGCGCGGTATCCCCACCAGCGGACCGTAACTCAGGTAAAATTGCAGCGGAGTCAATTTTTGCACCGCCGACAACTGCTGAAATTCTTTCAAAAAATTGTAACTCCAGCGGCCGGGAATTCGCCAGTAACGGCAATAATACCGCTTGAATCCTTTCTGTTTGTCCCAAGGTATTCCCTCAGCCAAAACATCCCAATACCGAATAAAACCATCCGAGTCTGTTTTCGCGAGAAACTCCTCAGTTTTTGACAGCGGTTGAGTGGGATAATCTTGGCCGGTTAAATTAATCAGCCAGTCAAAATCAGAATTATTGGCAAATAACCAATCAATTGCATTTAAATAGGGTTGAACTTGACAAGAAAAATCAGCGCGGATCAAATATTCTTGATTGGTCAACAAATGAATATCTGACAATTCTTGCAGCGGAGTCAAGTCTAAATCGCATCTATTAAAGTTGTGATTGATGAGGATTTGAGCGTGAGGAGTCGATTTTTTTATAGCGCGAACCAGGCGATAAATTTGTTGGGGATTTTGATGGGTTTGGATAAAATAGCAAATTTTCACGGCTATTTCTTAGAGATAAATTGATTGAGGCGGCTTTGGAGGCGGTTTGCTTTCATAATTAGATGGCGGCGGGTTAAAAATATTTGCTGCTGCCAAATAGATGCGGTACACCAACGATAATAAGCAGGAACGGCTACGTTTGTCAAAAAATTGCGCCACTGCGAAATAATCTGGGAATTTGCCGTTTCCTGCGCTCTGATTCTACCATTTTCGATCGTTGCCGCGCGCAAATTACGATCGCCCCGCAGCATTTCAACAGCAGCAATCGCTTCCTCCGGCGAAGCTACTTCTATGTAATCAAGTTCGCTTTTGCGTTCCCTGCGGTATGCAGATTCGCGTCCCAGAACCGCCGGAATGCCCGCGTGCCAAGCGTTAATCAATTTCGAGGGAGGTTTCGAGTCAAAAGTGAGTTCGCCCTCAAAACTGCGAACAGCCACAATCACATCAACTTTACTGTAATCGTGCCAGCGATCGCACCCCACGACTTGCCAATCCAAACCCAAAACGCCGAGTTTTTCGCCCCAGGATGGTGCTTGCAATTCCGGTGCTAGACTGTCTAAAACGCCGAAGAAGGCTGCATTTTTAAAGATTTCGCCCCGGCCCGCATCGCGGGGAATCAACCCTGGTTGCAGCCAAAATTTGAGCGGATGACACTGCCATAAAAATGGCGATCGACTAAATAGCGGATCGCGATCGTTCTGCACCACTTGTAACTGAGCGTAAGGGTGAGGTTCTCTATCCACTTTAATACAAACAACCAGCAACTTTGGCAGCGGTTGTAAATTATCGGATAAAAAATCTCGATGGGACAGCACGATGCCTTCATCCGGCATAAAATCTATTAATTGACATGGCAACCCGTCCGCTTTCAAATAAAGATAAGTTTGCAGAGTCCAATCATACTTGCCCCGGCCGTACCTGCTACCCCAAGAACTCATCCACTGCCAGTATTCTTGAGGAATTTCTGGCATTTTTCCTGCAGGCCACTGGCTTTTAGGAATGTAAAAATAAATCGGCGGCAAACTTTCATTCATTTCTTTATCCAGCCTGCTATTTGTCAAGTATCGATCGGCTCATTTTCTATTTTAATACGCTTGGGTTAAAACTGCTTATCCCTTCCAAAAATTCCTCCGATACGCCCTACTATCTCGATGGCTTGGGGACTAGGGGGTATGGGATGAAATCTCCAACTATAACAACTTTTAAGTAAACCGTCTTAGGCAAAAATGCAGTTTTTTGGTGTAGACTATTTAGATGAATCAAATTATCTTCAAAAAACATCGCACTGTTACCAAAGAAACTGACTTGTTCAGCGAATCTTGCGTGAAGACGCATCTTGTTGTTAAAAAATTCGGTTTTTGACTGCCCGCTAAGACGGTTGAAAAATATCGCACATTCCACGCTATAGTAAAATATAACTATCCCCAAATCGCTACCACGGCGTACTCTCACCCCAAAACCGATCGAACAATGGCAGATACAAGTATTGTTGAAAAAATTAAAAAGCTGTTAGCCCTCGCCACCTCATCCAATGAAAATGAATCGACGGCGGCGGCCGAAAAAGCTTCGGTTTTACTGGCGCAGTATAATCTCAGCCTCGCTGATTTAGGCCCGAATCACCAAGAAGAAATGGGCGAAAGCGGAGTTGAAACCACCTCCAAATTTGTGACTTGGAAAATGATGCTGCTGTCGGGAATTGCTGAAGCTAACGGTTGTACTGGTATGCGGAACACTTATACTGGTAATATGTTTTTGGTGGGAAGCTCTACAAATCTGATTGTTTGCAAGCACCTTTACGAGTATTTGAGTTCTGCGATCGAGAAACGGGCGAAATACCGCAAGGGAAGCGGCCGGGGATTGGCGTATCTGAATGCTTTTCGGGTGGGATGCGCCACAAGGCTGAGACAGCGATTGCTGGAACAAAAGCGGGAGATGGAGGAGTCTGGGATTCCGGGTACGGCTGATACGGTGGCGACTCCTGCGATTGTAGTGCGATCGATGTTTGAGAAGAATCAACAGGCGATCGCCGATTATTTAAAAGGCCGAGGGGTTAAAGTTAAAACGAGAACAGATTCTCAAGTCAGCAGCGAGGCTGGCTTTAATTCTGGCTATGAAGTGGGCGACAAAATTAGTTTGCAAAAGCAAGTCCAGCCGCCAGAGGATATGAAACAACTTAATGAGTGTGTTTGAGTTCGGGATTGTTGTTTTACAAAGGAAAGTGCCATGTCAGACCTAGAAATGGTAGTCCTGCATAGTAAGGAAAGTTAAGGATTTTAATTGATACATAAACTGGCGTTATACTCATGAATAAAATACCAAATAGCTGCCAATATGATGGAGATTTTTTTAGAGAATGAAATAGTTTTTCTCACCAATCGAGATATTCTTTGTCTCAGCGTATTATTAAATCTTTCTATATAGTTTGTCAGATTAGTATCCTTTCCTACTGTCTTGTATCTTTTTTGAGGAAAAACTGTTCTATAGGTACTCCAAAAGTCTGTATAACTTACGGCACATTGACTATAAGCTCGTGGCAAATAATCCCATAATCCTTGAGCGCCAGCTTGATCTCTTTTGCCAATATATACTCCTACAATTTCTTTGGTAGATACATCAATTGCCAGCAAAATCCACTGCTTATTACCTACAAATCACCACATTTCATCACATTGAATTGTTAGCTTCCCCCTTTTTTTTAACTTTATTTCTACTTATCTTTTTAGAGCTCCTAATTTTTTATAAACACATATAGCGGTTATCAAAAAAGTGAGGTATGCCCTAGGCCCACCCTTCGACTTAGCGAGCGGGCAAGATGCCCTATGCCCTATGCCCTATCAAATAGATGTGCGATTAATCGGTACAGCTTCCGGGGACATTCTTGCTACAGCTAAATTAGTAGGAGAAGCGGATCAAAGCGATTCCAATTTTTCTGTCCGAGGTATTGGTGGTAATTCCGGCAGTAGCAATGAAGACGGACTTTTGAGCGCGGCAGTTGATAAAGCGGTATCCCAAATGGTGACTAAACTGGCAGAAGTATTCAAAAAATTGCCGTAAAATAATCATACCAAGTTCGGTTAAAAAATTCGACATTCCTCAAGATGTCAGGATGGGAAAGACGAAGTTGTATCCTTTCTTAGAAAGATGAGCTGCTAGGAGTGGGCATAGGGCATCGGGCATAGGGCATCGGGCTATCCTCACCACGCTTGAGAACCGCTATACCCCAGAAACCTGGTTTCTCTAACAACCATCAGTTGACAGTTATCTAACTGTAAAAAAACCAGATTAGGAGTGTGTATTTCACAAACCCGGAATACGCTGTATGTCAGCGAAAAATAACAGACAGTGCCTCAACAAGTGGATGTTTCATCTCTCTCTTCTCTTCCTCTGTGTTCTCTGCGCCCTCTGCGGTTAAATAATTCCGATTCAACCGGAAACGATATCAGCCCAAAAAACATCCTCAACTATTGAGGGTGACAAAAAGTTTTTCCGAACAGATTCGGATTATTGCCAATCGCCGAAATCTTGATTGAGAAACTCGTGCATTCTCTGCCAAACTCGCTCCAGCAAATCTGGCGCGCTAACATCAAACCATTCAATTTCAGGATAAGCTCGAAACCAAGTTCGCTGTCTCTTGGCAAATTGCCTCGTGTGCAAAATTGTTAATTCCTTAGCTTGATTCAGAGTAATCTCGCCAGCCAAATATTGTTTAATTTCCTGATAGCCCAGCGTGTTCAATAAAGGCAATTCGCAGCCGTATTTTTTAGACAAAAATTCTACTTCACTCACCCAACCGCGTTCTAACATTTGTTCGGTGCGCTGTTTGATGCGATCGCCCAAAATATCAATATCACAATCCAACCCTATTTGTAAAATAGGATAATTCGGAGGAATTTCGCCCTGCTGTTCCGAAATCGAGCGCCCGGTGACATAAAATACTTCCAGCGCCCTTAAGGTTCTGAAGGAATCATTCAGGTGAATTTTCTCCGCTGCAGAGCGATCGACCTGCTGCAAGATCGCGTAACATTGAGATTGTCCTAGTTCCGCAAGTTGCGATCGCAATTGGGGCATCGGTGCAACCCTCGGAATTTTCAAACCCCTGACAATCGATTTAATATATAAACCAGTCCCTCCCACCAACAACAGCGGGGGAGAAACCGGAACATCGATATCAGCAATTATTTTTTGAGCTTGCTGCTGGTACTCCGCCAGTGTTAAAGTTTCTGTCGGATCGCAGATATCAATTAAGTGATGCGGTACCAAAGCGCGATCGGTTTTTGTAGGTTTTGCAGTCCCGATGTCAAATTCGCGGTACACTTGACGGGAGTCCGCACTCAAAATTGCCGATCGCAGTCGTGAAGCCAAAGCCAAAGCCACTCCCGACTTCCCCGTCGCCGTCGCCCCGCAAATCGTAATCAATCTAGACATAAGCTGTCGCACATTTCCCTATAAAAACTCTCAAATCCTCTCGTCTCCATGCTTTCCCCTCTCTCCCTCCACTGAATGACGGCCCTACGCCTCGGAAATCCCGAAGTAATCTCAAAACTATTCGCCTCCCTACCCCCGATAAATTTCCATTCAGAAAGCCCTAGCATCGCGTTTAACGGTTTTGTGCTATAATTTTAGAAGTTTTCCCATTTTAGAAGCTTTTGGGGCTTTAGACCTCATTATTGGAGCTATTGTTGTATGACCAACAGCTACAGCGCCGACCAGATTCAAGTTCTCGAAGGTCTCGAAGCAGTCCGCAAACGACCGGGGATGTACATCGGTAACACCGGGCCGCGAGGGCTCCACCATCTAGTTTACGAGGTTGTTGACAACTCGATTAATGAAGCGTTGGCCGGTTACTGCACTCGCATCGAAGTTGACCTCAACGCTGACGGTTCCATTACCGTGACAGATAACGGCCGGGGAATTCCCACCAAAATTAATTCCAAAACTGGCAAATCGTTTTTGGAAGAAGTTTTAACGGTTCTTTGTGCGGGTTACAGGGCTAGCGCCAGCTACAAGGTTGCTGGAGGTCTCCACGGAGTTGGGATAGCAGTTGTCAATGCTTTGTCTCAATGGTTGCAGGTAACTGTTTGGCGCCAGGAGCAAATTTACAGCCAGCGTTTTGAGAAAGGCATGGCAGTTACGCAACTGACTGTGAAACCGAGTCCAGAAAACCGCACGGGTACGTCGATTTGTTTCAAGCCAGATGCGGAGATTTTTAAGATTGGCATCGAGTTCGATCGCGCTACTCTTGCCCTTCATCTGCGGGAGCTTGCTTATCTCAATCCGGGTTTGACAATTATTTTGACTGACAATCGCTTGGAAATGCTTGGCAGTAGTTCTCCCTCAATTGAAACTTATTGTTACCCCGACGGCATCCGGGAATATGTCGCCTACCTGAACTCTGATGTCGAACCGCTGCACGAAGATATTATTTACATTCAGGGCGATCGAGACGGCGTACAAGTAGAAATAGCCTGTCAGTGGCACCTTCTGAATCAAAATAATTCCTACAGCCGACTGTTTGGTTTTACTAACTGCGTTCGGAATATCGATGGTGGCACTTACATTAACACCTTTCAATTGGCAGTGAGGGGGGTGGTAAGTGCGATCGCCCGCCAACTGGGCAAGCTCAAAGATACAGACCCAGTTTTAATGGGGAATGAGGTTTTAGAGTGTGGCTTCACCGCCGTCATTGCCCTGAAAGTACCGAATCCCGAATTTGAAGGCCCGACGAGAACTCGGTTAGCCAACCCGGAAGTACAAGAAATCGTTAAATCTTTGGTAGAAAAAGAGTTGATGGAATATTTGACAGCCCGCCCAGAAGTTGCAGGGGCGATCGTCCAACGGGCGATCGAGGCCCGCGACGCAGAAGCAGAAGCACGCAAAGCGCGGGCATTGCGCCGAAAGCAAGAATTACAAAAATATTAATGATTTGCAGTAGACTGCCGCGGGCGATCGCACTTCTCAACCTTCCGGTTAACAGCCCCGCCACCAAATGTTAATAGCTCCCCAAGTAAAACTACTATTCGCCTCCCTCACCCTAATAAATTTCCCTTCAGAAAGCCCTAGCATCGCCATTAACCGTTTTGTGCTATAATTTTAGGAGTTTTTCCATTTTAGAAGCTTTTGGGGCTTTAGACCTCATTATTGGAGCTATTTTGTATGACCAGCAGCTACAGCGCCGACCAGATTCAAGTTCTCGAAGGTCTCGAAGCAGTCCGCAAACGACCCGGGATGTACATCGGTACAACCGGCCCGCGAGGACTCCACCATCTAGTTTACGAGGTTGTGGACAATTCCATCGATGAGGCGCTGGCTGGCCACTGCACTCACATCGAGGTTGACTTCAACGCCGATGGTTCAGTCAGTGTCACAGATGACGGCCGCGGTATTCCCACCGGCATCGTTGCCAAGACTGGCAAATCGGGAATAGAAACAGTAATGACTGTACTGCACGCCGGCGGTAAATTTGGCGGCGGCGGTTACAAGGTTTCTGGAGGATTGCACGGTGTAGGTATTTCGGTTGTAAACGCGCTTTCGGAGTGGGTAAAGGTTACAGTTTGGCGCGACCAAAAAGAACATTTGCAGCGCTACGAAAGAGGCTTTCCAGTCACCGAACTTGACGCAAAGCCCAGCAAAGGAAATCGCACCGGTACTTCAGTTTGTTTCCTGCCAGACACTCAGATATTCAGCACTGGCATTGAGTTCGATTACGCTACGGTTTCCGGACGCTTGCGAGAATTGGCTTATTTGAATGCGGGCGTGAGAATTACGTTTAGCGATCGCCGTTTGGAATTGCTCAAAAGTAGCGAACCGCGCATCGAAACCTATTGTTACGAAGGCGGCATCAAGGAATACATCGCCTACATGAACCGCGACAAGCAACCCCTGCACGAAGAGGTGATCTACGTGCAAGGAGAACGCAACAACGTGCACGTAGAAGTATCTTTGCAGTGGTGCGTCGATGCTTTTAGTGACAACGTTCTCGGTTTTGCTAACAACATTCGGACGATCGACGGCGGTACGCACTTAGAAGGTTTGAAGGCCGTTTTGACGCGGACGATGAATTCGATCGCCCGCAAGCGCAACAAAATCAAAGAAAACGAACCCAACCTCGCCGGCGAAAACGTCCGTGAAGGTTTGACAGCAGTAATTTCCGTCAAAGTTCCCGATCCAGAATTTGAAGGCCAAACAAAAACAAAACTAGGCAATACAGAAGTTCGGGGAATTGTCGATTCCTTGGTAGGCGAAGTATTGACCGAATATTTAGAATTTCGCCCCCAAGTAGCCGACGCTATTTTGGAAAAAGCAATTCAGGCATTTAAAGCCGCAGAAGCAGCCCGCCGCGCCCGCGATTTAGTCCGCCGCAAATCCGTCTTAGAATCGTCTCCTTTGCCCGGAAAATTAGCGGACTGTAGCTCCAGAGACCCCGCCCTGTCTGAGATATACCTGGTCGAAGGCGATTCAGCCGGGGGCTGTTTTTTTTCATCTCAGCAAATAATATTAGCTGACGGCACTACAAAAACTATCAAAGAGATAGTTGACGAACAAGCAGAAGGCAAAGAACACTTTTGCTACACCATTCGCGAAAGTGGAAACATAGGGTTTGAGCGGATAACTAACGCTCGCATGACTAAAGCAAATGCTGAAGTTGTCAAACTGACATTAGACAATGGCGAGACAATCACTTGTACTCCCGATCATCCGTTCATGTTGCGGGATGGTACCTACAGAGCAGCAGCCATGCTGACACCGGACGATTCCTTAATGCCCCTCAACCGCCAGTTGTCTAAAAAGAACCAAAATGGGCAGGGACTTAACGGTTACGAAATGGTTTGGAACCCCAACAGTGACAAGTGGATTTACAGTCATTTGCTATCGGATTTCTACAACCTGAAACATCAGGTTTATCAAGCATCTGACGGCAATCACCGCCACCATGTTGATTTCAACAAACTCAACAACAATCCGACCAATATTCATCGGATGTCCGCTCAGGCTCACTTGGCTTTACACCGCGCCAATCTTGAGAAAACATTGCACAGGCCAGATGTCATTGAAAAGAGCCGTCAAGCTCACATGACTGATGAATTTCGGGCGATGATGAAAGAGCGGATGCAGCATCCTGAAACCAGACAAATTCTGTCTGAACAGGCAAAAGCTCAGTGGGAAGATGAAGAGTATAAAGCTTACATGACGAGCAAGTGGCGTGAGTTTTACGAGACGAATGAAGCTTATCGCGAGCAAAATAATGAACTGCTCAACCAAGCGCAGCAAGAGTATTGGAGCTCCGAAGAAAACCGTTTGGCTCAGTCGGAACGGGTTCGCAATCATTTTGCTAACAATCCTGAAGCGCGGGAGGCTAATTCGCAATTTGCCAAGGAGCAGTGGAAAGATCCGGAATTGTTGGACTGGCGCCGTGAAAAAACTAAGGAACAGTGGACACCGGAGTTTCGCCGCCAACGCAAAGCTGCTTTGAACGAAACTTACTACCGGAAAACTCTGGAAATGTTGAAGTATGTGGAGTTGCAAAAAGGCTGTATTAATGTAGATTATTACGATGCTTGCCGCCGGACGAAAAAGGATAAGTGTTTGTTGAAGTACCAAACTTTTTGCGATCGCTACTTTGGCGGAGATCAATTGCTGGCTCGCCAAGCTGTTCGCAATTACAACCACCGCGTTGTGTCGATCGAACATTTGGAGGAACGGTACGATGTTTACGACATCGAAGTGCCTAACAGTCACAACTTTGCATTAGCTGCGGGAGTTTTTGTCCACAACAGTGCGAAACAAGGGCGCGATCGCCAATTCCAAGCAATCCTGCCTTTGCGCGGTAAAATTCTCAACATTGAGAAAACCGACGATGCCAAAATCTACAAAAATAACGAAATTCAATCGTTAATTACAGCCCTAGGTTTGGGCATCAAAGGTGAAGAATTCGATCCGGGTCAATTGCGGTATCACCACATCGTAATTATGACTGACGCTGACGTAGATGGTGCTCACATCCGCACGCTGTTGCTGACTTTCTTCTACCGCTATCAGCGGGCACTTGTAGAACAAGGTTACATCTATATTGCTTGTCCTCCTCTCTATAAAGTGGAACGGGGCCGGAATCATTATTATTGTTACAGCGATCGCGAAATGAACAATCTCATCCGCAACGAATTTCCGGCGAATGCTAACTACACCATCCAGCGGTTCAAAGGTTTGGGCGAAATGATGCCGACACAGTTGTGGGATACCACGATGAACCCGGAAACTCGGACGCTGAAAAGGGTGGAAATTGAAGACGCCGCTGAGGCCGATCGCATCTTTACGATCTTAATGGGCGATCGAGTCGCCCCCCGCCGCGAATTTATCGAAACCTACGGCCCCAAACTCAATATGCTCGACTTGGACATTTAAATTAGTCATTAGTCATTAGTCATTAGTCATCAGTCATTAGTTATTAGCTAACAGCCAATGACTGGCGACTGATGACTAAACTTTTTTTGCCCGCGTGATGCCTTCTGCCGTTTGGGGCGATCGGGCATCACGGCCGTTCGATCGCTCTAGATTTTGTTATAAAAATTAATACAATCTCTCATCAAATCGATATAAGGTAAATACTTAGGTAATTTTTAGATTTTTGACCCATCCATCAGCTACCACAAAAATAGAAGGTTGGACAATATAGCATGAGCATCAATTTAGCGACCAAATTGCGTGAGGGAACCAAAAAGTCCCACACTATGGCAGAAAACGTTGGTTTTGTCAAGTGTTTTTTAAAAGGCGTTGTAGAAAAAACTTCTTACCGGAAGTTAGTAGGAAACCTCTACTTTGTCTACTCGGCAATCGAAGAGGAAATGGAACGCCAAAAGCAGCATCCGGTTATTTCAAAAATTTACTTTTCTGAGTTGAATCGCAAACAAAGCTTAGAGCAAGATTTGTTCTACTACTACGGTGCCAATTGGCGCGAACAAGTAGCTCCGTCAGCCGCAGCGAAAGCTTATGTGCAGCGGATTCACGAAATCTCTGCCACAGCACCGGAACTGTTAGTCGCTCATTCTTACACTCGCTACCTGGGCGATTTGTCCGGCGGACAAATCCTGAAGGGAATTGCCCAGCGGGGGATGAATCTTTCCGAGGGAGAAGGCACTGCTTTTTATGAATTCCAGGATATTCCTGATGAAAAAGAGTTTAAGAATAACTACCGTCAGGCAATGAACGAACTGCCGATTGACGAAGCTACAGCAGAGCGAATTGTTGATGAAGCTAATGCAGCTTTTGGCATGAACATGAAAATGTTTATGGAATTAGAAGGCAATTTGATTAAAGCAGTCGGTCAGATGCTGTTCAATACCCTAACGCGGAAGCGCGGCGGCGGCAATACCGAATTGGCTACTGCTGAGTAAGTTAAGGTCTGCAGACGATAATTTTGAACCTCGTTTAAGAGGAAAAATTAAAATCCTGGGGGTTTGATGGCTCGTTTCACAGTCACCAAAGCTCCAGGATTTTGCATTGCGGGCGATTTCCTACAGGATAGTTACCAAAAAGTTGGGTCTAAAACCCCGTCCTTATAGGACGGCTTTAATTACGAGAAGTGTGGAGACTTGTTAAGTATACAGACTTATAGGTAAAAATTTGAGCAAAAGTGATAAACTATTCCAATGATAGTTTTAGAGTTTAAGTTGAAAGGCAAAGCGGAGCAATATCGAATCATCGATGACATGATTCGGACGGCTCAATTTGTCCGAAACAAGGCTCTTAGACATTGGGTAGACAATCAGGGAGTCAAGTTAGTAGACCTGTACAAACAATGCGCCATCATGGCGAAAGAATTTGAAGGGGCAGGCAAGCTTAACTCAATGGCGCGTCAAGCGATGGCCCAACGTGCCATTTTTGCTATTCAACGTTTCTTCGCCAATTGTCAGACCAAAAAGCCAGGGAAAAAAGGATATCCACAATTCAAAAAGCACAGTCGCTCTGTAGAGTACAAGACATCGGGATGGAAGCTTTCTGCCGACAAAAGATGCCTGACTTTCACCGATGGCTTTGCCGCTGGAACCTTTAGATTGCTCGGTAGTCGGGACTTGCATTTCTCGGCACCTACGGAGATTAAGCGAATTAGGGTAGTGCGTCGTGCCGACGGCTATTATGCCCAATTCTGCATCAACATCGAACGAAAAGAGGAACCCGTTTCTACTGGTAAAACTATTGGCATAGATGTGGGATTAAACCACTTCTATACTGACAGCGACGGTGAAACAGTTCCTAATCCTCGGTATCTCCGCCAAAGCGAAAAAGCTGTGAAGAGATTGCAGAAGCGAGTTTGTCGGAAAAAGAAAGGCTCCAAAAGCCGGAAAAAAGCAATCAACAAGTTAGGAAGAAAGCACCTAAAGGTTAGTCGGCAGCGCAAAGACTTCGCCATTAAGACGGCATTGTGCGTAGTAAAGTATAACGATTTTGTAGCCTGCGAAGACCTTCAAGTGCGTAATATGGTTAAAAACCATAAACTTGCTAAATCAATTAGTGATGCTGCGTGGTCACAATTTGCTGAATGGTTGGAGTATTTTGGGAAGGTGTACAGCAAAACAGTTATTGCTGTTCCACCACAATACACATCTCAGAAATGTTCAAACTGTGGCGATATTGTTAAGAAAACTTTATCAACCCGAACGCATATTTGCGGTTGCGGAACGATACTAGATCGCGACCACAACGCTGGAAGAAATATTTTAGCAAAGGGTTTGAAAGCCCGTGCAGGAATCCATTTAAATACGGTGGGGCACACCGGAATTCACGCTGGGGGACAGAACGATCTCTACTCGCTGGTGGCGACAAAACAGAGATAAGTTCGACTGGCTGATCCAAGAATCCCCTCGCCTCGATAGCAGGGGAGTGTCAAGCTTCATATCGTTTCCGGTAGCATCGGAATGATTTAACCGCAGAGGGCGCAGAGAACACAGAGGAAGACAAGAGAGAGATGAATACAGAACGATGAAGCGCGGATTTGATCTGACTCGATTTTATAATTGGGATGCTACCGGATTTGATATCACGAGTTTTTGCAGAGGAAAGAAAGATTAGCTGCAGTAAGATGAGTTCGCGCGTGCGGACTTCAATCCGCTCCTTTTGACGGACTCGCATTCCGCACGCGCGATCCGTTTTTGTTATGGTAATCGATCGCACCCTAGGACTTCTCTGGGATGGCACGGGCATTTTGGCATCCCCAAAAATTAAATTTTAATCCAGAACAAATATTACCTTCCCATGCCGCGATTCGGAGGCCCCTCGTCACGGACTGGTAAAGAAGTTGGCCTTACCTGTCGTTCCAAATACTTGCTCAAAGCGTAAGCGATATCCCCGCGAGTCATCGGCTTCAAAGGATTAATTTTATTGGTTCCAATATCAACATTCACAAACCCTTCATAAAGTGCAGTAGCCATAGACTTTCTAGCCCAACTAGGGATTTCCCCTGCATCTGGATACTTACTTAAAATCTCGCCAACAGTCGCGTCGGGAAACTGAAAAACACCGTAGGCTTGAGCAAAAATTGCCAAAGCTTCAGCACGAGTCACCCTTTGATTAGGGAAAAACATTCCGTCGCGATATCCGCTCATTGTTCCCGTTTTCAAAGCAGTTTGAATCGCACTGTAAGCCCAGTAACTCTTAGCTACGTCCGGCAATTCCATATCCGGTTTCTGAGCTGTTTTCCGCCGTTCCAAACCAAAGGTTTTTACTAAAATAACCGCCAAATCAGCGCGGCTGACAAGACCCTCAGCATTAAAATTGCCGCTAGGATCTTTATTCATCAATCCAGCACTAACAACCCGATCGATCGGGTCAATACTTTGTTGAGCTTGAACCACCGTTGGCACTCCTTGCGCTAGCGCGATCGCAAAAAAAACACACACTAACGTTTTCACTATTTTAATCCTTTGTGCTACGACTGAACGAAGTTCGACAACAGATTCGCTCCAGGGATTTAATGGATGCAGGGAAGATTCGTCCTGACTCGTACTGACTTGTACGGCACCGTCGAAGTAGCGTAGCCGAATTAAGACAAAAGAGGGCAGAGAGAAAATTCAAGTGTTCGCTTAACACCACTTAAAAATCAAAAAATTGCTTCCGGCAAAGCGCCCTGCATTTTACCCAACCAATCAATCAAATTATCCAACTGCTTTTGGGCAGTCAAAACCGCCATACCTCGAATAGTAACCTTCCCCTTGCTGTAGACAAAACGAGAGCGCAAATGTTCCGGCAAATTAGCTTTTAGCAAATTCCAAGCAGGCTCCTCCATCGGCGTTTCCAAAACAATGTGCTGCTTGTTCTCCGGTTTAATCCGAGAAAAACCGATTTGCTTGGCGATTTGTTTGAGTTCGACAATGCGGATCAGTTGCTGGGCCGGCAGAGGAATGGGCCCGTAACGATCGCACCAATCGGCCCGAATTTGCTGCAAATCTGCTGAATTATTAGCAGAAGCCACAGAGCGGTAAGCGCTCATCTTTTGATCCAAATCCCCAATATAATCAGCAGGAATAAACGCCGTCAAACTGAGGTCTATTTGTGTATCCTCAACCTTCGGAATTTCCTGACCTTTAATTTCGCGAATGGCCTCCTCTAACATTTCAGCATACAAATCAAAACCGATCGCCTCCATTTGACCGGACTGTTCGGTACCCAAAACATCACCAGAGCCCCGAATTTCCATATCTCGGACAGCCAACTGATAGCCAGAACCCAACTGCGCGAACTCTTGAATAGCCCGCAACCTCTGCCTTGCAGCATCCGAAAGCTTATTCTGCTTCGGATAAAATAGCCAAGCATGAGCTTGAATCCCCGCGCGCCCCACCCGTCCCCGCAACTGGTAAAGCTGACCCAAACCAAACCGCTGCGCGTCTTCAATCAAAATAGTATTGACGCGGGGAATATCCAAACCAGACTCAATAATCGTCGTGCACACCAAAATATCGAACTGAGCGGCACTAAAAGTCAGCATGATAGATTCTAGTTCCGAAGCATCCATTTGACCGTGGGCGATCGCAATTCTCGCCCCCGGAACCATTGTTTGCAACGTATCCGCCAACTCATCAATCCCCTCAATCCGGGGTACAACATAAAAAACCTGACCGCCCCTGTCCAACTCTTGACGAATAGCAGTCCGCACAACTTCCAAATCGTAGGGCGCTAAATGAGTTTGAATCGGGCGGCGGCTTGGTGGCGGAGTCGCAATCAAACTCATCTCCCGAATCCCCGACAGCGACATATACAAAGTCCGGGGAATCGGAGTCGCAGTCAGAGTCAGCACATCAACTTCTGTTTTGAGGGCTTTAATCGCTTCCTTTTGCTTCACCCCAAACCGCTGTTCTTCGTCCACCACCAACAGGCCCAAATCGCGAAATTTAATCGCCTTGCTCAAAACAGCTTGAGTGCCAACAATCACGTCTAACTCCCCAGTGGCCAAGCGCTTGTGAATCTCCCGGCGCTCGGTTTCTGTGCGAAAGCGATTGAGCAAACCAACTTGGATCGGATAAGGCGAAAAACGCTCTGAGAGGGTGTGATAGTGCTGTTGGGTCAAAATCGTCGTCGGTGCGAGCAAAGCCACCTGCTTGCCCGCTGTAACCGCCTTAAAAATAGCTCTGAGAGCGACTTCCGTCTTGCCAAAACCGACATCGCCGCAGACCAGGCGATCCATCGGTCGATCGCCCTCCATGTCACGTTTCACATCAAAAGTAGCCTTCAACTGATCCGGCGTTGGCTGGTACGGAAAAGAATCCTCCAACTCTTGCTGCCAAGGCATATCGGGAGGAAAAGCATAACCTTGTTGTTTAGCTCTTTTAGCGTAAAGATTCAGCAAATCCACTGCCAATTTCTTAACAGCTTTGCGAACTTTTGTCTTAGTTTTTTCCCAAGTTTGACCTGTCAGCTTGTTGAGATCCGGTACTTTATCGCCTACAGTCCGAAACCTCGACAGCGCGCCCAACTGGTCTGCAGCGACTCTGAGAGTACCGTCAGCGTATTGCAGCACCAAATATTCGCGAGTTTCGCGATCGATCGTCAAACGTTCCAACTTGAGAAACTTGCCAACTCCGTGCTGGCGGTGCACCACAAAATCCCCCGGACTCAGCTTGTGCGGGTCAACCTTTTTAGAAGCAGCGCGGCGGCGCTTGCGGACATAGCTAAAAGTTGCCAAAGAATGCTGGCCGTAGAATTCGCGATCGGTAATTAAAACAATCCGAAAAGTCGGCAGGATAAACCCTTCCAATTCAGCCAGCCCGTTGTATTTCAAAGCTACGGGAACGTGCTGCAACTGCAATTTGTCGATCGCCAAAAAGTCGCGCGGATTCACCACAAACTGAGCCGGACAGTCGTGTTCCGACAGCAGAGCAACAGAGCGGCTCGGTTGAGCCGAAACCATAAACACCGTAAAACCCCGATCGCGCTCTTCCCGGAGCATTTGAGAGAGTTTAGCAAATTGGTGAGGCATCACCGGCACAGGCCTGCTGGCCAAATTAATCGGAGGCGATAGCTGCTCGCCCCCTGCAGAAATTTTAATTTTTCGAGTAGCAGAATCTTCTGCCAATTCAGAAACTTCTAACCTGTAAAAAACAGCTACATCCGCCATCAATTCAGCAAAACTGCGGTGAATTTTGGGAACTTTCAAACTAGCAATTGGCAATCTTTCCGTTTCATCACTTACTGCTTCTGATTCCCGGTTGCAACTTTCCCACTGTTCCTGTGCGTTCTCGAACCAGCGGTCGCTGTGAGCTTCGCACCCGGCAGGTTCGTCAACCACAACTAAAGTATTTTCCGGCAAATAATCCAACAAAGATGCGGGTTTCTCGAAGGCCAAACCCAACAACCGCCTAATAACCTTATCTTCCCCTTCCTCTTTCTCTTCCTTAGCGCCCTTCGCGTCTTCGCGGTTCGTTTTTAAATTCCCGGTTTCGACTAAAACTGCTTTAATAATTGTGTTAAAATTAGTAGGAGTTAAAACTAATCGATCGACCTTATCGAGCGATCGCTGCGAAGACGGATCGAACTCGCGCATTTGTTCCAAATTATCCCCGAACCATTCGAGCCGCACCGGCAACTCCGCCGCCACCGGAAACACATCGACAATATCGCCCCGGCGGCTCCACTGGCCCTCAGTTTCTACCAAATTCACGCGATCGTATCCCATCGACGCCAGTTGGCGGTCAAGTATCTTGGAGTCTTGAACTTCGCCTCGCTTCAGCGTCAGACAGTAAGGCTCAAAAGCACTTCGAGGTGGCAAATGAGGCTGCAGGGATCTTTCTGTGGCGACAATGGCGATCGGCTTGGACTGATTGGCGGTTTTTTCTTGCTTGTCCACCAAATCCGCCAGCACCTGCATTTGTCCCCAAGTCATTTCGTTCTCGTCGGAGTAGGATAGCTCGTAGGGCGAAGCTTCGGAAGTCGGGTAAAAATGTACGGTTTGCCAGCCCATCGCTTCTAGAGAGGCTACCCAGCGCCCTGCTTCTTCCAGAGTTGCTGTCACGACTAATAGGTTTCGCTCTTCTTCCTGGGCGAGGGCGGAAGCTACCAAACCTTTAGGTAAGCGGGCTAGACCTGCCAATTGCAAGCAGTGATGCCGTTTGAGCTTGTTGAGAAGTTCTATTGCTAGGGGCGATCGCCCCAAAGTACGAATTATTGAAGAGAAAGTCATGGGCTGTTAGTTTTAATCCCCGATGGGCGAAGGCTCTTCCCCGCGGCCTGCTAAGTAAGTTCGATTGTACGACAAACATCTATCATTGTGGCGATCGGCTGTTGGCAGTGCCACTCAACTACAGGTAGATTTCTGCTAGAGGCTTTCTATAAAAATCTCGAACTTGCGATCGCAGCCAGCCAGTTCCGTTAATCTAGGGACAGGTCGATCGCCAAATCGAGATTGTCGATCTAGATTGACACAGATCCCAGATTGTGGATTCAATTCAATCTAAAATCTAAAATCGACTAACCCGGCAGTGCGCTTCGCCTTTACCACCGATAATTTGAGAAATGTCCCCAAGTACCGACCTTCTGATTGTTCTCCTGCTGGTTTTCCTCAATGGCGTGTTTGTGATGTCAGAGATGGCCATCATCTCAGTACGGAAGGTGAGACTGCAACAGATGGCAAACCAGGGTTCGCTCAATGCCCGTGTAGCGCTGGATCTGGCTAATGCCCCCAATCAGTTCTTGCCGACTGTTCAAATCGGGATTACGCTGCTGGCTATCCTGTCCGGCGCTTTCGGAGAAACGACGATTGCTAAAAGAGTAGAGCCTCTGTTGCGCTTGATTCCGGCTTTGGAACCCTACTCAGGGGCGATCGCCTCAGTCATCGCAATTTTAACCATAACTTATCTCACCATAATTATTGGCGAACTCGTGCCGAAGCGCCTCGCCCTCAACAACCCCGAGCCGATCGCCTCCAGTGTCGCTATTCCGATGCGAATGCTGTCCAAAATTGGCGCTCCCGCCGTTTATGTTTTAAGTTATTCCACTGACTTAATCTTGCGGATTATGGGGATTGTGCCTTCCACAGAACCGCAAGTTACAGAGGAAGAAATTAAAGTTTTAATAGAGCAAGGCACCGAGGCCGGAACTTTTGAAGAAGCCGAACAAGACATGGTAGAAAGAGTCTTTCGTTTGGGCGATCGGCGAGTCAGCGCCTTAATGACTCCGCGGCCCGATCTTACTTGGCTCGACCTCGACGACTCAGTAGAAGAAAACCGCCAAAAAATGCTCGGCAGCGGTCATTCTCGGTTTCCTGTTTGTCAGGGCGGACTCGATAATGTTGTCGGTTTAGTACACGTTACCGATATGCTGTCTCGCACTTTGACCGGTCAACCCCTCGATTTAAGTGCTTCTTTACGCAGGCCTTTATTTGTGCCTGAAAGCACGCGCGGTTTAAAAGTATTAGAGCTTTTTAAGCAATCTAGCAATCAAATTGCCTTGGTGGTTGACGAATACGGAGTCATTCAAGGATTGGTGACAGTTAACGACATTTTAGTCGAACTCGTTGGCGACTTTCCTTCAATAGAAGATGCCGACGAACCCCAAGCAGTTCAGCGCGAGGACGGTTCTTGGCTGTTAGACGGAATGCTCCCGGTTGAAGATTTCTTTGAATTATTTGGAATTGATGAAATATCGTCAGAAAATAGGGGTAGCTACCACACAATGGGCGGTTTTGTGATTACAAATTTGGGGAAAATTCCGACAGCAGCGGAGCATTTTGAGTGGAACGGTTTGCGCGTCGAAGTGGTGGATATGGACGGCAACCGAGTTGATAAGATATTGGTAATGCCGATCGACTCTGTGGGCGATCGATCTAAAACCGAAGCAAATACCTAAAATTTGCGATCGGCGGTAAAATAGGTTCGTAGTGAGGACTTTAGTCCCGATCAATTTCTGAGGACTCAAGTCCTCACTACAAACCTCATCAGGGTTATTTTGCGATACATAATGTAAATTATCGGGCTATCTATGTAAGCCGGATTTGATATAATTTTGTCAACCTACTTCTTCTTACTCCTAGCCTCATTTTTCTGCAAATATTCCAGAATAGAACGGCCCACATAATTGCTAAATATCGCCTGTCCAGCTTGATTGTAATGACAGCAGCTATCTACATAAACAACATCTTTAGTCTTGTCGAACACCTTGACCCCATTGAAAATAGTGATATTATTTTTTTGTAAATTAGGAAACTTACTCAAAAGAACCGGATAGCCAATTTCCACAGCCTTAGCATAAGGAGTATCCTTGTTAAAAGCAATCTGCTTTTCAGCTTCACCAAACACCCTTTTTGTCTGATAATATTGATTGGGCTGGAGAACCTGAAAATACGGCACATTGCTAGCCGACAGCACTTTGTGCATAAAAATTGAACTTTTTACCCACTGCGATGCAATTTCTTCAAAAGCTACTGAATCGCTTAAAACAGAATTATTTTTATTGATATAAATAACGTTATCACCATTTTTTTGTGGTTGAGTTTGTTTTTTGTCAAACGCAATCACATCTTTACGATAATTGTTAACTAAATTTTGAACGTAAACAGAAGTCAAAGCATCGCACGCCGCGAAAGAGCAGTGCTGCAAAGTTTCCAGCCCCTCATTAATCTTAGTTTTAGTTTCTTGAATTCTGACACTTGCTTTCATAGCTTTTAAAGAAAGGCTATTATTCGCTAAATTAGTCAGCGGCAGAATATGCTGAATGCTTGGCATCGCCAAATCTATTTTATTTTTATTGTTGAGATTAGAAAGTGCTACTTCATTAAAACCATCTATATTGACCACCATATCTAATTCTTGACCTAAGGATAAAAAATAGTTTAAAATCAATAACTGTTGTGGCTGTTTGTAGCCTCCAGTAGCAAAAGACAAAATGACAAATTCTTTATCCTTTAAACCAGGAAGTTGCTTGAGGTATTGAGGTAAAATTTTATTTTGAACTTCAAATATTCCATAATTAGAAGCCACAGAACCGCCAAAAACTCCAATGATAAATTGATTGGGCTTGGTTTTTTTGAACGGATAATCGTAGGGAGACATAAACCCGTAATTGTTAACTTTAAAACCGGGGCGAAAATCGGGGCCAGGTTTTTCAATAAATCCAAAAAAAGGATGCAGCCTGACTATAATAGACTGATTCAGCCGCACTCCTTCTAAATTGATTCCTAAAGCCGACTTATCTTGCACATTCGATCTAGTATAGAAAAATTGCTTGTGCTTGAGAAAATACCATCCCAGCGAACCGAGTTCCACGAAAACAAGTAAAAACGCCAAGTTAATCGCAGCAATTTTGAGAATTTCTGGGATTTTTTTAATCGACTTAAAATTTTTCATAAATATCTATTTTGACTCTCTTACTACTTTAATTATTGAGCTGGAAACATAGTCTGCCAATACTTCCTCTCCTACTGAATTGTAGTGGCAGCAGCCATCTTTGTAAACTGTTTCTTTGGTATTGTCCAAAATATTCACGGCGTTAAAAACATTAACCCCAGCTTTTTGCAAATCATCGACTTTAGACAACAGTACGGGATAACCTTTTTTCACCCCTTCAATGTAAGGACTATTCTTGTCGATCGCAATTTCGTCCTCCTTGGCGGTAAAGATTCGTTTAGTTTGATAATATTGGTTGGGCTGAATAAAGTGAAAATACTTAATTTTTCTACTTGACAAAATTTGATTCATCGCGATCGACGATTCGTACCAAATCGATGCTACTTCATTAAAAGCAGCAGCATCCGGCAAAACAAAGTCAGCTTTGGGAAGGTATACTATACCGCTATTTTCCGTGTTTTGGTTGGATTGTTTGACTTGCCGGTCATACTTGACAAGGGCTTTCTGGTAATTGTTGACTAATTGTTTCACTCTCAGCGAGGTAATAGCGTGACACAAAGCAATCTGACAAGTTTGCAAGTTGTCAATACCTGCTTTCAACTGTTTTTTAGTTTCGCTAATTTGCACGATCGAACTCATCGCTTCCGGCGACAAGTTGTTGTTGGCTAAACTCGTCAGCGGCTTGACGTGTTGAACGCTGGGCATTCCTATTTCTAATCCGGCTTTGTTGTTTAAATTTGACAGTGCTACTTCGTTAAAACCGTCAATATTGATGACTAAATCTAAATCTTGACCCAAGGCCAGAAAGTAATTTAAAATCAATAATTGTTGGGGTTGTTTGTAGCCACCGTTACAGAAATTCAAAATGACAATTTCTTTGTTGGCGAATTCTGGATAACTCTTTAACTTTTGAGAAAATCTTTTGGTGACGTATTCATCTACGGCAAAGTTGTTAGCAACAGAACCGCCGAAAATTCCTACAATCAATTGATTTTTATTAGTTTTAATAAACGGATATTCGTAGAGGGAATAAAAGCCTTCTTTGTTGACTTTTAATTTTAATTTTTCATTGGGAAAAGCACCTTGTTTGAGCACGTAGCCAAAAAACGGGTGCAGTCTTTCTACGATAGATTCATCTAGTCTAATTCCGAGCCTTTCAATGTCTTCTGCTACTTTTTCTTTGCCTTTGGTTCTGGTATAAAAAAACTGTTTTTGATTGACAAAATAAAAAGCTAGCGACAAAGCTTCCAGACAAATAAAAGCGATCGCCAAATTAACAGCGATTAAAGTTAATATATTTTTGCCTTTTTTGAACGAAGTTGAGTCTTTCATGTAATTTGACTGATTACGGTTGTTGTTTGGGGGCTTGAGACTGCTTCAAGTTTTCGCACAAATTGCGAGCAATCAAAATACTAGCAAGCCTGTGCCCGAGTTCATTCCAGTGACCCCCACAGGGTACAGAATTCTCAAAACCGTGGGCGCACACTTGAAATTTTTCAGTATAACCTTGAAACTGTTCGGATAAATTCAGTACCCGAAAACCTTCGCGCGCGCCCAATTTTTTTAGCCGCTTATCGGGATAAAACAAATCCTGAATTTTGTTTTTTCTCATAAAATTTTTTCGCCTCTGGGCATCCCGTTCAACTTGTATCGGATCGCCGATTGTCACAAGTAAGAAATCAGCATTTTTCTGCACGACTTCATTGCGAATCTCCACAATCAAACCTTCTGTTACCTTCCAGGCATCTTGCCAAGCTGCATCTTGAGGTGGAAGGAAGTTTTTGGTACTCAAACCGGAAAAATCTGCCGATAACTGCAGCTTTTTCTGGTCTAAATCAATTTTTTTGATGACTTGCAAAATGCGCGAATTGTTGACCAGAAAACTGGGCAATTTGTCTACGAATGAAATTGCTCTTGCGTTGCGGTCTATCGGTGCTAAATTGCGAAAAGACATATCCGGTACTAACTTGCCGCTAGCATTATACGCAAAAAATGGTCGATATTGGTCGTATTCTAGTTTGGGGGAATTGTTAATTACATCGTTGCCAATAAAAAATGCAAGAATTACAATATCAGGATTGTAATCCCACACTTTTTTTCGCAGCATTATCAATTCTTGAGCATTACCGTAACCCTGCACGCCGAAATTGATAACTTCAACATTTTTGCGTCCCTTAACAGCCTCGCAGTTGCCTAGCTTTCGTTCCAATTTCGACCAGAAAGTTTGTTCGACTGGTACGTGAATTGCTTCGGTGAAAGAATCGCCCAAAACTGCGATTCTGAGGGTATTGGGAGGTTTGGCTTTTGTGTGTTCGCGATCGCGCAAACCCTCACTATTCACCTGCACAAAACTCTCACCTTCGCCCTTCCACTCCCCGGATACACCGGGTTTGAGCTTCCAGCCCAAATCGGGATCGGCAGTGTGGAAACGAGTTGGCGCGGAGTCTACGAAAGCTCCAATTTTGGGGTAGCCCTCAACTCCCGCAACTCGCAATCCAACTTCACCAATTACCACCCCCATGAATAAACTACCGAGTATCAAACCTAAGTTGACACCCAAATTTTTCACTTTGCTCATTCTTTCAAAACAGCGTGTAAATAAACGGAGCAATCACAGAACCATGACTCAATACAATCAAAGCTCCCAAAAATACTAAAGTCACAATTAAGGGTATCAGCCAATATTTTTGGCGTTCTCTCATAAACGCCCACAAATCTTTGAGAAAGTCTAAAGTTGCTTCAAACACTTAGAAAGGACGCTCCATACTAACTTTGGTTCTTGCTTTACTTGGGATGCGGTAGGTATCCATTTTCGGATTTAGTTTGCGCCGCATTGCATCTTCGCCAAACAGGTTTTTGATCACTCCCATCGGCCAAACTATCAGGTAAAAAACTATCCCTAGGACGATCGGCGTTTCGATCTTGTTGAGGAGCAGTCCAAACCGCATCCATGCGTGATAAACGGGATTCAGGGATTTTGGTGCAACCAATGCTAGCGCGACTAGCACTGCACCGACAGCCCAGGGCCACCAAGGTATAGAATGCCGCCGCAGTAAAGGTACTGCTAAACCGAACAGCAGGGCAATTAAGCCGCCAATTAGCAGCCCGAAATCGCGCAGGCCTTTTTTGTCGAGTTTTTTAATTTCGTCGCTCATGTTGAAGGAAGAAGGAAGAGGGAAGAAGGAAGAGGGAAGAGGGAAGAGAGAAGAAGTCATTAGTCCAACGTCATGTTTTGCTGTCGCCTCCGAGCTTTCCGTACAACGTCATCAGGAAGATGGAAGATGGAAGAATGCTCGTTACCAGGCAGAGCCTGGTAACGCAGATCCGGAGGCTCTGCCTCGAATTTGACTCCGTAAGCAAGCGAGGCAGAGCAAGAGTGATATCGGTTCCCAGGCAGAGCCGGGGAACCAGTTAAACTGTCAACTGTCAACTGTCAACTGCCAACTGTTAACTGACTAATCTAGTTCAAATTCATTTTTCCAAGCATCATCTTGTTTCCAAGGAATTTGTTCTGATTTAGGAATCAAGTAATTCTCTAAAACCAGATAGTCCATTTCGGTTCGCATGAAACAGCGGTAAGCATCTTCGGGGGTGCAAACAATGGGTTCGCCTCGGACGTTGAAGGAAGTATTTACCAGAATCGAACAGCCCGATCGCTCTTCAAAATGACTGATTAAGTCATAGTACCGAGGATTGGTTTCTTTGTGAACTGTTTGGATGCGAGCCGAGTAATCGACGTGGGTAACAGACGGAATTTCCGATCGCGGAATGTTGAGCTTTTCAATGCCAAACAACTGCTCTTGTTCGGGAGTCATGGGAATGCGGAGACTGGCTTTGACCGGTGCTACTAATAGCATATAAGGGCTAGAGTGGTCAATCTCGAAATAATCCGCAACTCTTTCGGCTAAAATTGATGGTGCAAAAGGTCGAAATGATTCCCGATATTTAATTTTCAGGTTCATCACAGACTGCATTTTAGCATTGCGCGGATCGCCAATAATCGATCGCCCGCCCAGAGCTCGCGGCCCAAATTCCATCCGCCCCTGGAACCATCCAACGACATTTCCCTGTGCCAAAATTTCCGCCAACTGCGGCATCAATTCGGCATCGTCCAATCGGTGATAACTAGCTTTGACAGCATCTAAATATTCAAGAATTTCTGCGTCAGTAAACCTTGGCCCCAAATAGGAACCGCGCATTTTGTCGTGACAAGTTAAATGAGCCACCGACTTCGCCACTGTTGCGACAGCTTGGCTTGTAGTGAGGACTTCAGTCCTCTCCTCCCCACTGTTAGTAAAGACTTCAGTCCTCTCCGGCTTAATATTATTATTTACTGCGAGTAACTCGTCGCCCACAGTACGAGTTTGTTCGCAATACTGATACCAAATCGCCAAAGCCGCGCCTAAAGCACCGCCAGCATCTCCCGCTGCTGGTTGAATCCAAATATCTTTGAAAATATTTTCCCGCAAAAGTCTGCCGTTAGCAACGCAGTTGAGAGCAACGCCGCCCGCGAGACAAAGATAATCGACATCCAATTCTTTTTTAACTGTTCTGCAAAGCCGCAAAACAACTTCTTCGGTAACAACTTGAATGGAAGCTGCAATGTCCATTTCCCGCTGAGTCAGTTGTCCTTCACCTTGACGCGGCGGTCCTTCAAACAGTTCGTCAAACTTCTTATTTGTCATGGTTAAGCCAACTGTGTAGTTGAAATAATCCATGTTTAAACGGAAAGTTCCGTCATCTTTGAGATCCATCAAATGGGTGAGAATTTTGTCTACATACTTGGGTTCGCCGTAGGGCGCTAAACCCATGAGTTTGTATTCGCCAGAGTTTACTTTAAAGCCTGTGTAGTAGGTGAAAGCTGAATAAAGCAAACCTAGGGAGTGGGGAAAATCGATTTCCCACTGAGGTGTTAGTTGGTTGCCGTCTCCCAACCAAACCGAGGTTGTTGCCCACTCGCCTACGCCGTCGAGGCACAAAACGGCGGCTTTTTGAAACGGGCTGGGGAAAAATGCTGAGGCTGCGTGGGATTGGTGGTGCTCGGTAAATAGCAGAGATGGCAGTTTATTGGTTTTGCAGTTGCCTATTTCTGCGAGATCTCTTTTGAGCATGGTTTTGAGGTAAAGCTTTTCTTTCAGCCATATGGGCATGGCGGTTAGGAAAGAGCGAAAACCTTGGGGTGCGTAGGCTAAGTAGGTTTCGAGAAGGCGCTCGAATTTGACTAATGGTTTGTCGTAAAAGACTATGCGATCGACTTCCCGTAATTCTATGTTCGCTTCTTTTAGGCAATAGGCGATCGCATTCTTGGGAAATCTGGCGTCGTGCTTTTTGCGGGAAAATCTTTCTTCCTGCGCTGCGGCGATAATTTCTCCATCGCAAATTAAGGCTGCGGCGCTGTCATGGTAGTACGCCGAGATTCCAAGTATGTTCATCGCTCTCCTTACAAATCGCTATGCGCTCGTATCTGAGTATTTAGAATAGCTAATGATTATAGCTTTAGTGGTGCTGATTTGGAATTGACTTTTGCGATCGCCTCCAATTTTACTTAAATTTTACCGAAATAAATCTCGGTGCGCGGCCCTCAACCGTCTGACACCAGCCAGCTAGCGCCTGCGAATCCTGCGCCCCCAAGCTCTCAAGTAAGTGGCCGCGGGGAATTGATAAAATTCGCCTACCAACCACAGCACTATGCCTAAATGGGACAAAAAGGCTAAACCAGTCCAAGCTGCGGGCAGCCACGACAAGCGGCTGCCGGGAACCGGGGGAAAGTAGTAAGCTGAAAGTCCGAGCAAGGTGGTGGGAAGGAAGATGAGACCGATCGCTGCGGCAAAATAAGGCCATCCGAATTCTACGCCTTCGAGGTGTGCTCCTATCCATTTTTTGCCGTTCCAGTGCCAAATTACGGGCGGCTGGCGATCGGCCATTTGGAGCGATTGCCTTTCTTCGCTGGCGGTAAAAATGTGCTGGCAGAAGTTGCAAGCTAGGGCTTCCATCATCGGCATCGTAGCAATTTCACCGGTGCGACAGACGGGACAGGGATATGTATCTTGAGAGTTGAAAGGTCTGGTTGATTTTTTGAAAGTTTGCATGGATCGGGCGGTTTGTCAAGATATTGAGCGATCTTAACAGAGTACAGAAATTGTATGTTGCGTGAGTTTTTTTTGTAAGTCGCAGAATATTTGATAGTTGGGTGCGGGCGGGTTTTGCCTGTAGATTGTTCGTGATTTCAGAGACAGCTACAGAATGATTGATCCTAATAATGACCGAAAGATAATTTTAGTGTGCAGTGTATCTGATGTCTCTAAAATCTATCATGACTATAGCCTTTCAAGCGAAAGATGAGGTATGCCGAGGTATGCTGCAAACCATACAGTGTCAAGCTTTTTATGGCAAAACTGGTACCTCACCTTTTAGAGAAAGGCTATAATGACTAATCGCTACCCAACGCACTTAGTGGTTAGCAATTCCACCGCATCCGAAATAAAACACGACCCTCCAAACTTATTTAGCACGGGTCTAATATGTTCTGCAACTGCCGATATTCGATCGGGTTCGCAAAAAGCCAGTACGTAAATATTATCCAGCATTGTCATTGCTAAATCGCGCGATCGAGTACCCCTGGTGCTTTTGCCTGCGACACCGCGAATCACTGAATAACCGGGGACACCAGCTTTTTCTAAACCGTCTAAAATCTTTGGAAGTTCTACCGAGTTCGCAATAATTTCTATCCTTTTAACTGTCTCCATCGGTTCACCTCCAAAATATATTGATTGCGTATAGATACGTGGGAATGCCTACAATGATGTTAAACGGAAACGTCACTGCTAAGGCTGTTGAAATGTAAAGGCTCGGGTTAGCTTCGGGAACCGTCAGCCGCATTGCTGCCGGTACTGCGATGTAAGAAGCACTCGCGCACAATACGGCAAACAGCAGGCTATCTCCTTCCGGCATTCCGATTATTTTGGCTATCACTAAACCAATGGCTGCGTTAACTATGGGAATGAGGATTGCAAAGCCGATCAGAAAAATTCCTGCATCTTGCAAATCTTGAATTCTGCTAGCAGCAACCAGGCCCATGTCTAGCAAGAAAAAAGTCAGAACGCCATAAAACAAATCTTGAGTAAAGGGACTTAAAACTTCCCAGCCGTGTTCTCCTGTCAGTATCCCCATGATGAGGCTGCCAATTAGCAGAAATACTGAACTGTTTAGGAAGGCTTCTTTGAGCACTTCTGACCAAACTATATCGCGTTTTTCTTCTTGTCCGCCGAATACGCTGACGAGAATTAGACCGACGATAATTGCTGGGGATTCCATTAATGCTAGCGCTGCTACCATGTAACCGTCAAAGTCGATGCCCTGTGCTGTGAGGAAAGAGGTTGCGGTGATAAAGGTGACGGCGCTGATGGAACCGTAGGTGGCTGCGATCGCCGCAGCATTGTAGGAGTCGAGTTTAATTCTCAGTATAAAGAAAGTATAAACTGGTACGAGGGCAGACATCAACATTGCTGCCAAAATTGTCAGGGCGACTTGCTGGTCAATGCCGCTTTTGGACAGTTCGACGCCGCCTTTAAATCCGATCGCAAACAGCAGATACAGGGAAAACAGTTTGGGGATGGGGGCGGGAATTTCTAAATCGGATTTGAGAAAAATTGCTGCCATTCCCATGAAAAAAGCTAAAACTGGTGGATTTAAGATATTTGACGCTACTAGACTCAAATCCACGATCGTTAACTCCCATTTTTGATTTTTTTAATATTGTTTCACCCATAATTGTTGCACGAGAAGCGATCGATGGCGCGATCGAACCTTTGACTCCGAAAGCTCGATCGGACTAAATACGGCTGCGGGTGTGCAGTAGACACCCGCAGCCGTTGTAGGGTATGCAGCACACACCCGCAGCCGTTGTTTTTTAACTCACTAAGCCACTGCCAAGTAAGATTCTAGGGCTTCGGAATCGCCGATCAACTTGCCGTCGATAAATACTTGCGGCACTGTTGTGGCACCAGTTACGGCCCGGAGCGATCGGGTTGTGATGTCCTGGCCCAGGACGATTTCTTCATAATCCAAGCCCTTTTCAGTCAGCATGGCCTTAGCCTTAGCGCAGAAGGGACAGCCTACTTTTGTAAACACCGAAACCACCTTCGGCTTGGTTGCTGAAGAGTTGATGTACTTGAGCATCGTCTCAGCATCGGACACCTTGAAAGGATCGCCCGGTTCCTCCGGTTCAATAAACATTTTCTCAACCAAACCATCTTTGACCAGCATCGAATAGCGCCAAGACCGCTTTCCAAAGCCTAAATCTGTTTTATCTACCAGCATTCCCATGCCTTCAGTAAACTCACCGTTACCGTCGGGAATTAACGTCACATTGTTTGCTTCTTGGTCTTTTGCCCATTCGTTCATCACAAAGGTGTCATTGACGGACATACAAACGATTTCATCTACGCCATTTTCTTTGAAAACCTTCGCCAATTCGTTGTAACCGGGGAGGTGCGTTGAGGAACAAGTGGGAGTAAATGCTCCCGGTAGCGAGAACACCGCTACGGTTTTGCCTGCAAACAAGTCATCGGTGGTGACATCCACCCATTCGTTGTCTTTGCGAGTGCGAAAGGTGACTTTGGGTACTCTTTGACCTTCTTTGTTAGGCAGCATAATTTTGAATCCTTGGGTATTTGGGTTAAATTGCTTCGTTCATCATAGCGTACTCATAACGAGTATGACTTGTCAATGGGGGCGGGTTTTTTCTTGGGACTGCGGAGCGCGAGTCAGTTGCTCGTCTTTGCGACAGCTTGGCGATCGAGCAGATTTAAAACTTGCTGTTTAGGGCGATCCCATAGCTGCAAGCTTCGCTAACGCAAATTCTGTCTCCATGCCTTTGCTGCTGCTAGCGGATGAGGATTTTTGACACATTCTGTCAACAGCTCGATATCAAGTTCCGGTAGCAATTCGCTGTTTGTGATTAATTCATAACCGCAGTTTGACACAAACTCAACCGGAATCTCTTCTCGCAAATGGTAGATCGAAAATCTCTCATTTCGCCAGAACCAAACCTCTCGCACATTCAACCTTCTATAGAGTTCTAGTTTATTGATGCTGCCACTGGTAACAATCACTTCAATTACCAAGTCGGGAAATTCTTTATCTGTGCCAATACAGTAAGCTTCATCCGGTTCCGTACCGCCACTTTTTTCCTCTTGCCGCAGAGTTGTAGAGCCAAAAGGGAAATATTCAATATCAGCTTCTACAAAATAAATTTCCAGCAGATTTCCAATGCGAGTTTTACCATTTTCATGGCGGCGAGAAGGTGACATAATTTCTAAAACTCCATCTAAATAAGTAACTCGATATCCCGCAGCATCTCCAATCCGATTTACCAGTGTCTCGTATTCTTCCCAGTTCACCGTATCCGTGATGTAGCGCTCTTCGGGATCTTGGCGTTGGAGTGCTTGTTCTTTAAGTAATGTATCTAGCTCGATTGTCAGCATTAGTATTACCTCATTACAAGTTGTTCTAATTTTAGCAGACGGCGGTTGAAACCAGGTTTACACAAACTTTCGTGAGCCGGACGCAGTGTAAAGAGAATAACCGAACTTTAATCACCTTTTATTCAACCGGCGTCGGCAGGTTTTGTTCGTATCCACGCGGTTTCAACCGCCGTGTTATCTTATTCCCAATCAAACTTTCTCCCCAAATACTCCTCTAATTCCTGATTGTAAGGTTTAAAATAATCGCTCAAGCAGCAGCGAACCGACTCATTTACTCGCGGATAAAAACCAGGATTAGCATTTTGATATTCAGGTAATTGATATTCCGGCAACTCTAAGAATTCTAAAACTTGTTTGACAGTCGCCGCCGCACCTACATAAAAATCTTCACTTTTCAAAATTAATAACTGTTGTTTGGGAAAGCAAGCCAGCCAATTTTTAATAAATTCTATATACCTACCGCGAGCTAAATAATTCCCCGGTTCTTCGCCGATGATGTATTCTGGATTTTGATTCAACCGTTCAATTTCATCCTTAATTGCCCGATCGAGCGATCGCCCTTCCCAATTCAAGCCCTTTAAGCGGTAGAAATGAGAAATCGCGCGATCGACCGGATTTCGCAACAGCACAATCAGCTTAGCCTCTGGAAACGCGCTGTAGAGACGTTTCGGCGCTTCCCGACAGTCAAAATAACTTGGACTAGCCTCACCCGTCACAAACTCGCCTCCCTCCGGCATGGGCGGGAAATGAGCCAAATACCAATCAATTCCCCTGTGAAAATGCCACGAGAAAAAATCCATCTCCTTTTTAATCGGAGTCAGAATTTGCGGGTGTTCAGCTAAATAAGTGTACAGAGAAGTCGTGCCGCACCGCTGAGAACCTATAATTATAAAATTAGGAAATTTAACTTTATCTGTTGTTTTTGTAAGAGGCAAATTGCCTGTATTTTTAAGTAGAGCAGATGCCAAAGTTTGTTTGTAACTAGCAGTTTGATAACAATCAATCGCCTCAGCAATTTTGTCTTGTCTCGTCAAAACTTCCCCCAAATTCAAATAAGGCCAAAAAGCCTCCGGTTGAGCTTCCACAACTTCACGGTAAAAGTTCTCAACTTCATCCAGCTTGTTTTGCTCAACCAAAACTTCCCATAAATTGTAATAAAACCACCAAGGATTATCGGGATTTATTTGGATTGCTTGCAAAAATGCCGCCGCCGCTTCCTCCCCATATTTTTGCTGGCTCAAAACCGCACCTAAATTGTAATATGACCAGCAATCATCGGGTTTTTGGGCGACTGTGGCGCGGGCGGAGGCTAAAGTGCTAACGTACTTTTCTTGCTGCTGTAACAACTCCTCTAATGCCACTGACAGTTCTGCACAACTCGGAGCGTATGTCAAGAGAAGTTGGTAAAAAATAATTGCGCTTTTTGGGCGATCGTACTTTCCTAAATTTTTTCCTAACTGCAAATAAAACTTCCAATTTTCCGGTGTAATTTGCAATTGACACTGTTCTAATACTAACTTTAAATCAGACTTGGTTTGTCCGAGAACATACCCCAATTTATCATAAATTCCCGGCAAACTTCCGTCAATTTCCACAGCTTTTAAATACGCAGCAATAGCTTCATCCCACTGTTTGAGTTGAGTTAAAGCATCGCCTAAATTGCAAAAAGACCAAGCAAAATCCGAGTTGAGAGCAATCTCGCAGCGGTAAGCCGCAGCAGCCTCTTCCCATTCCCGAAGTTTCAGCAAAGCATCGCCCAGATTGTGATAAGACCAAGAAAAATCAGGATTTAACTCAACAGCTTTTTTGTACGCGCAGACAGCATCATCCCACTGTTCGAGTTTCAGCAAAACATCGCCCAAACTGTGATAAGACCAAGAAAAATCAGGATTTAACTCAACAGCTTTTTTGTAAGCAGCAACAGCCTCATCAAACCGACCGCTTTCTTGCAGGGAATTACCCAAATTATGGTACTCATTATTCATGCAAAACTCCTGCAAAATTCATTAACTTTTCCAGCGATTTCAAATCCAACTGCATATTTTGATGTATGGGATTTTTAGTTATTCCATCATCAAACAAATCCCCAATTAAATAGTAATGTTCCAACTCGCACAAATTGCTAATAGTCCAATAACAAGTTGGCACATAAATTGGAGAAAATATCTCAATTACCTTAGTTCCCGGAGAGCAGAAAACTAGATTAGTCAATCCTGCTCCGTGAGGTGCGACAACTACTTTAGCAGCAGCCAGACACGATGCTTGTTCGGCTACCGACATCGTTTCCAGCTTGACACTGCGAAACCCCAATTTTTGTAAGTAATTAACTACTTCTTCTTCGTTGACAATTCGTCGATAGGATGCTTGTTCGCGACTGATATAAATTCGTTCTGAATATTCGGTTTTTAGCGGTACTTTTGGGTTTAAAAATGACTGTTTGAGATATTCACACTTCCATTTTGAGGTTCCAGATCCATCTTCACAAATTGACGGAACTATTAACTTATCGGCTGTTACATGAAAGGAACAGTGACTTTCTATAATTTTATCTTGAGGGATTCCTAAAGTATTTAGAGTTTCTGTTTTATAAGTATAATCGCCAGCATTCACAACAAATTTATCTACACTCTCTATTAACCCGCTCCGCTGCAAAAGCTCAAACCGGGTAATGACATCAAACATCCAATGAAAATAAGCGGCTCCTCCCCAGCGAGCCGACAAAAAAGCAACAGTTCCATCTATATGTTCCGCAGGAGGTAATTTGTCGGAAGTTACTATTAATTCAGGAGAACCAGTTGAAACATCGACAACAAGTTTATTATCTGAAGTAATTGCCACACTATTAATGACATCGGCCCAAGCTCGTCCGTTTGGCAGTATGGCAACGAAAGCTTTTTTGATATAAAATTTATTGGGCGAGAATATGTGATTATTGTGGGTTGTTTTGGAAGCTGATAAATTGATTTGAGCGGCTGGATAGATGTCAATGCAGGTGATGTTCGGATTTGACTCTGCGGCGACTATCAAATCCTCTGTAAAATTACAGTATTTTTGCAGAACAGTTAATGGTAAGATTTGATGCCTGCATTTTGCCCGATCGCTCTCATCGACTTCTCCTTGTTGTTCCAGAGCATACCCTATATTATCGTAAGCTTCAAACAAATCGGGTTGAATTTGCAGGGCTTGAACTAAATTAGTGATTGCAGGTTCCCACTGCTGTTTGGCCATTAAACTCAAACCCAATCCTTCGTAACACCAACAGGATTTTGGATCGAGATTTATGCCTTTTTCGTAAATGGCGATCGCCCTTTCCAATTCCCCTTGATTCCGCAGCGCATCGCCCAACTTTTTGTACAGCCAACTCTCATTGGGTTCTAGCTCAGCAGCACGGCCAAAAGCCACCGCTGCTTCCGGCCAATTTTCTTGTTTTTCTAGAACTTCGCCCAAACTATTGTACAGCCAACAATCATCGGGATTTAATTCAATAGCTTTGCGGTAAGCCGCCGTCGCCTCTTCCCAATTTTCCAGCGCCACCAAAGCCTTACCTAATCTCTCGTAAGACCAACAAAAATCGGGATTCAGTTCAACTAACTTGTGGTAAGCCGCCGCCGCGTCTTCCCACTCAGAAAGCTCCATCAGCGCATCGCCTAAATTATTGTAACTCCAACAAAAATCGGGATTTAATTCAATCGCTTTGTGGTAAGCAGCAGCGGCTTCGCTGTATTGCTCGATCGCCTGTAAAGTTTCCCCCAGAAAGTGGTAAGCCCAAGTAAAATTAGGGTTAAGCGCGATCGCCCTTCGGTAAGCGGCCCCAGCTTCCTCAAACAAATCTTTTGCTTGCAAAGCTTTACCCAACTTGTGGTGAGTCAAGTAATTCTCAGACTTAATTTTGATAGCTGTTTGATAGCGGGCGATCGCCTCATCCAAATAACCCGCATTTGCCGCCATATCCCCCAACTTTTCCCAACCCAGAGACAACAGAGTTTGCTCTTCGCCCAATTTTTGATTGTCAGTTTTTTTGACCATCAGTTGATAGCCTTTGTGTACTACTTCTAACTGAGTTGCAAACATCTCCAAAAAAACATCGATTCCAATTTTAGTATCTTGCTCCGGGCTATCGGGAAAAGTAAACTCGTAATCGTCAAAAATCATCAATCCGCCAACTTTCACTAACCTCCAAGATAAAATCGCATCTTGCAAAGCGCTGGTGGGTTTGTGACAGCCGTCAACATAAGCAATATCGTAAAATTCCGAAGTTAAATTAATTAACAGATCTTGAGAGTAACCTTCTAATTCAATTACTTTCTCGGCAACTCCTGTTTGAGCAATATTACCCTTAAAATGTTGCTGAAAATACAAATCAATACAAGTAATTTTTGCCGTCGGATCAGTTAAAATATTATCCAGCAGCCAGCAAGCCGACATTCCCTGAAAACTGCCGATTTCCACAACTTGAAAATCTGCAATTCCGGTAAATTGCTGCAAATGCCGTTTCCAAATAGGAATATTGTGGGTAAACCAATCTTGGGTAAATTGATAATTTTTCGCCGCACATTCCGGCCAACCTCTCAATTCACTGGCTTTTTGGTGGCAAATAATTGCTTCGGCCAATTCCCCTAATTGTGGTAGAATATTGCCTAAATCATTGTAAGCCTTAGAGTTGCTCGGATCGATTGCGATTTGGTGGCGGTAAGCAGCGATTTCTGCGTATAATTCCTGTTGTTTCGCCCGCACTTCCTGAAGTTTGGCGACAACTTCCGCAGCATTGGGATCGATTTTGATGGCCATGCTATAAAATACGATCGCACCTTCCAACTGCTTCTGTTTCGCTAAACTGTTGCCTAAATTTATAAAAAATTCCGCTCCATCTAACTCAATTCCCAGCAATCTGTGGTAAATTTTCCCGCTAGCAAGTTGTTCAATATCTTGACAGTAAACTGCGATTGTGCTATCTAAACCCGATTCGCTGCGCTGCCGCAAAACATATCCCAATCTCTGATTAATTCCCGTCAAATTGGGTTCGATTTGAATGGCGTGGAGGTAAGCGCTAACAGCTTCATCCCAGGATTTTTTGCAGGTTAAAGCAATTCCCAAATTGCAGTAAAACCAAGGAATATCTGGATTGATAGCAATCGCTTGGCGGTAACAACTAATAGCTTCTTCCCACTGTTGTTTTTGAGCCAAAGCTTCGCCTAAAGAATTGTGCGCCCAATAGAAATTATCATTAATTTCCAGAGTCTGACGGTAACATTTAATTGCTTCATCAAACTCGCGTTTCTGCGCCCAAACATTGCCCAAACCAAGGTAAGCACGGGCGTAATTCGGATTGATTTCGAGGCTTTTGCGGTAACAGGCGATCGCCCGATCGCATTCTCCTCGCTCTGCCCAAGTTTTACCCAAACTGTGGTAAGATTCAAAAGAATCTGGATTGATGGCAATGGCTTGTCGGTAATTGGCGATCGCCTCATCCCACCGCTTCTGACCTACCAGCATTTCCCCCAAATTGTGATAAGCTGTTGCCAGTTGCGGGTTTAACTCAATTGCCCGCGAATAACTTTCGATCGCTTGTGGAAAATTGCCCAATTCAACTAAACTATTTCCCAGGGTGACGTACTCGTCAGCAGTTGCCCAATTCGGCTCGATTTTAAAAGCTTGATACCAACACTCAGTCGCCTTTTCTCGCTTCTCCAACTGCGTCCAAACTTTCGCCAACTGTCGGTAAGCAGCAGCAAAATTGGGCGCTAGGGCGATCGCTTTTTCACAACTGGCGATCGCCTTTTGCCACTGTTTTTGTTGAGAATACAAAATGCCTAAATTAGCGTAAACTTCCGGCAAATTTGGATTGCGATCCAGCGCCGATTCATACCACTGCTTAGCTTGTTCAATTTCACCTCGCACCTGCATCACCTTTCCCAGCGTTTGACAAGCAACAGCCAAATTCGGTTCAATTTTCAGCGCCGACTCGCAAGCAGCAATCGCCTCATTCAATCTTCCTTCAGCTAAATGAATTTCTGCTTGCCGATTCAAATCAACCGCTGCTTTTTCCATCTTCTCAATCGAGGGCATAATTAAACTTACTCCAAATGCCAGCTAACCCAAACCAACCACTTCAACCATCTTTTTGAGCGAACTCAAGTTCACCAAAATATCTTCAGTCAGCGAATTTTGATACATTAACTGTCTAATAGGATAGCATTCAAAAGCCTCGCCAGCCAAGTAATAATGATTTAACTTCAAATGTTGACTAATTCCCCAGTAATAATGGCTGATATAGTGAGGCGACACCAACTCAATTACTTTAGTTCCCTGCCGACAAAAAATCGTATTAGTTAAGCCGCTACCGTGGGCGGCAACTATCACATCAGCAGCCTCAAAATGAGCAATTTGTTCTACCAAAGACATCGATTCAGGGAAGATAGAAACAAAGCCATATTGTTCCAAAATCTCAACCACATTTTCCTCGTTCAAAACTCGGCGATACCTTGCTTTGTGGCGGCTGATATAAATGCGTTTTGGATAACTCGAACCTGGGATAATTTTCGTGAGAAACTCCCGCCTCAAAAAATCCATTGCCCACCCAGAAGGCCAACCCAAATATCCCGCAAAAGAAGGTACAATTAACTCTGTTGCTTGAATGTGAGGCAGGCGATCGCTCTCCAAAACCTTTTCCTCGGGAATGCCCAGAATTTCGAGACTTTCCCGCTGAAATTGGTGCTGGCAACTGTTCACCAAAAACCAATCAATCTCTGCCAAATCCCTACCGCTTTGCCGCAGCAATTCAATTCGCGGCAAAACGTCCACCATCCAGTGAAAATAGACATTTCCTGACAAACCAGAAAGCACCGCTACGCTGCCATCGATTTGTTTTAAATGCGGAAAAGATTCTAAGTCAAAAACGCTGTGTTTTCTAACATCATGCTTGTCGCATCCCGGCAACAAATCAGGATAATCTCTCGACACATCAGCCAACAAATAATTATCGGGAGTAATGACAGCGATCGCCTTGGAAATCAGCCAATAATTTTGCTGGGGCACAATCCAAACTCGCCCGTGGGGAATCTGTGCCACAAAAGTTTTTGGCGCATCTACAGGTATCGGTTTCGAGTTAGACAAACGGCAAACTCCCCAACCGAGATGCACCGGATCGAACCACTTAGAAATTCGCTGCAGACACAGCCCGCAAGTCAAACCGCCACAATCGGAATTTGCTAATTGGGAATGAACAATTGGTAATTGGGAATTAGCCAGATCTTCGGCGTTTGCTGTCTGGGCTTCCCAAACTATTTCTACATAATTCCCAGCATCCAATTTGGCATTAACCAACCAATCCCAAGTCGATAGATAAATTCCTTGAGGAAGTGCGATCGCATTTGTTGCTATTGCCAGAGAGTTCCCTGTTTGCGATAGTTGCGTATACCCGCAGCTTTGCAATTCTAAAACTTTTTGATAATAGTCGATCGCCCGTTGCCATCGCCCCTGTTTTTCCAGGACTTTTGCCAACTCTACATAAACCTGCGGTAGAGCTGGTTGAACCGTCAAAGCCATGTGGTAAACTGCAATGGCCGCATTCAGCCGTTTTTGCTGTACCAAGCAATTGCCCAGCCGCCAGTAAAGTTCTGGATTTTTCGGATTAATTTGCAAAGCTTTTTGATAATAAGTGGCGGCAGATTCAGCGCCGCCGTACTCTGTTAAAGCGTTGCCCAAATGCAGGTAAATTGCTGCTAAATTATCGCAAATTTCAGCAATTGGTAATTGGGAATCGGGAATCGGTAATCGGGAATCGGTAATTAATCTTCCTTCTTCCTTCTTCCCTCGGACTTCTTCCTTCTTCCCTCGGACTTCTTCCTTCTTCCTTCCCATCAATGCTGCGAGAAATCGATCGCACGCAGCGATCGCCCTTGACAACTCATCATCCTCTGCAGCAGCAGTTTGCCGGATTTCTCCCAAACGGCAGTAAGCCTCAACAAAATCAGGCTTCAGAGCTATCGCCTGCCGAAAATAAGGCATGGCTTCGGCAATTTTACCCAAAACCATCAAAGAAAATCCGGCATCCGTACAGCCCGAAATATGTTGGGGATTTAGTTCGATTACCCGATCGAAACAAGCAACCGCCGCCGAATGTTCCCCCTGCAATTGCCAAGCTTTCCCCAGATTGTAGTGGGCTAAAACCATGTCGGGTTCCAACTCAATAGCTTTGAGGTAAGATGCGATCGCCCGATCGGGATTTTTGCCCTGCAACGCTTGACCCAAATTATTGTGCAGCGTCGCCCAATCCGGCTTAATCTGCATCGCTTGTTGATAAATCTCGATCGCCTCAGCAGGGCGATCGTCCTTCAGCAAAATCACGCCCAAATTGCTGTAAGCTTCCACATAATCCGGCTGTTTGGCAATCGTCTGACGGTAGGTATCAATGGCCGCAGCGATCTGATTATTTTCATCTAAAACCACAGCCAGATTGTAGTAAGCAAGTAGATAATTGGGTTGAAGGGCGATCGCCTTTCGGTAACAGTCGATCGCGCCCAACAAATTACCCTGCTTGTGAAAAATATTTCCCAAGTTATAATGAACTTCCGCCCAATCTGGCTTCAACTCCAGAGTTTTGCGGTAATGAAAAGCCGCCTCATCCAACCAGCAATACTCGTTGTAAAGTTGACCCAAATAAGCATGAGCCAGAACAAACTGGGGCGAAATTTCCAAAGCTTGCACAAAAGCATCTCTTGCCGCCGTCGGGTCTCCGCTCGCTTCGAGAATTTCGCCTAAAGTGGTGTAAGCTAGCGCAGAAAATGGCTGTAGTTCGATCGCCTGATGGCAAATATCGATCGCCTCAGTTAACTTCCCCTGCTTCAAATAAACTTGGGCTTGACGGATGTATGCTTCAGTGCTCATTGCTTCTGGGCAGTTGCGGTTTTTCCCCGCTTCAGGAAAACTTATAAATTATGATTTGAAAGTTTGTATATATTTTAGGCGATCGGGCGATCGATTAATTTCATCAATAACTGGCGATCGATTTTTTTTAACAGTCCCTACTTCAATGCCCGAATTGAAACCTCACCCCGCTGGTAGCAGAGTGAGGTTAAAATCCTTTAAAACACGATCGGCAGTTGTAAGAACAGCCCCAGATGTTATCCAGTGCTGCCCCACAACTGCCAGTTGTTTTAGAACAGTTCTAAGTTGTTCGAGGTAATTGTCAGACCAGGTTGCAACTGAGCAATATTTAGCACTCCACCGGTACCGTTGAAGTACAACATACCGTTTTGCGGGTCGTAAACCAACTTGTTCGCAGTTCCAGGGCTGTTGGCGTTGAAGTTAGAAACCACGATAAACTCGCTGGAATCCAAGCCTGTGCCCAAAGCACCCAACACACCGCCTGACTTCAATACGATCTTATCTTCGGCTGGAATAAAGTCAGTGATCGTGTCTACGCCGAAGTCGCCGCCAAAACCAGCGAAGTAGAAGGTGTCGCTGCCGGCACCGCCAGTCAAGACATCGCTACCTCTGTCGCCAGAGATAAAGTCATTCCCAGCACCGCCATCTACTGTATCGTTGCCTTTACCGCCGTAGAGGCTGTCGCTGCCGTCGCCACCGCTAACGATATCGCTGCCCTGGCCGCCAAAGACTGTATCGTTGCCACTTCCGCCGAGTACGGTGTCGTTGCCTTGGTCGCCAGAAACCAAGTCATTGCCGTCGCCACCGGTAACGGCGTCATTTCCTTTACCGCCAAAGATCCGGTCGTCGCCAGTGCCGCCATCGACCGCATCGTTACCGGTGCCTGTAAAGATAGCGTCGTTGCCACTGCCGCCGCCGATACTGTCATTGCCGCCACCGGAAATAATGATGTCGTCACCACCGCCACCAGCAACGACATCATTGCCGCCAAAAGTCAGAATGATATCGGCTTGTGGGGTGCCGTTCAACCTGTTATCGGTTTGAGCGCCGATAATGTTAGAACCACCACCACTTGTCGGGTTAGAAGTTACTGGCGTTGTTGGATTAGTTACCTGTGTCATTTACACTCCTCCTAAAAGATGAATCATTTTTCTACAATACACTTTTCCCTCCAAAGGGATTCAATAAATGAAACCGGACATCGGTTGAGACCCTAATTGACCCGGCTGCTATAAGCTGTCATGTAATTTAATTTGTCAGCAGGGAGCCCCGGAGCGCGAGTACAATCCTTTATTCGTATAGCAGCAAATATCGGTTTTTTCCTGCTTTGGACTCTCCACTCCACAACTCCCTCCTCTAACACGAAAATATTCCACTTAAACGTTTGTGAGTTTACCATACCTAGCTCGGGTGCGGCTAGTCATTTTTAAAACATTAGTCTGCAAATACACGCTGACCATTTTTAATGGGAGTATGCTCTCAAGATTGAGAATTTGCACCGCAGTCCTTGGCAACTGTCGATCGCCCTGCAACTCCTGTTCGGGCCCGTTCGGGCAGAACAGGAGTTGCAATGTTTTAGTATACTCTCGTTGACCTGACTTTTGAGTTCCCCCAATAGTTCCCAAAAAATCAAAAAAATTTTTAGCGAGTATTCCCAGGCAGCCCAAGCTTGGGGTCGCTTTTGGTCAAAATTGCGCCCCAACACAGTCCTTGAGGGACTTTTGTGGCTCATCACCCCAGTTTTTATCTAATAAAATCGGTGATTTCGGCAATCGAGTTGCGATTAAGGGCCGCACACTAGAGTTAAGACGTTTAGTCAAAGGTGAGAATAATCTGCTGCCGAGCTTAACATTAGTTTCACTCAAAAAATGCAACCGATCGAGCCTAGGTTCCCAACCCGCTGGCACAGGAAGTCACCACCAATCGCCGATCGCCAATGGGATTAGTTGTCTTCGGTTGGCGACACAATGCCAAACAGATTTATCTGCAAAGGGGGAGTATGGGACTGTTAAAAGTGAAACTACACCCTCAGCCTCCTGCATTCAGTTGACAGTTGACAATTGATAGATAAGTTTTTCTGATAATTATATTTAACAATTTAAATTAATCAAATTAATTATTAAGTAATAAAATTCTGGCTAATTGTTAACTTCGAGGAGTACGCCCGCAATTAGAAATTTCGAGGGAATTTGATTGAGCATTCATAGACAAGCTGTACTATTGAGACGATTTGTGTGCTTCTAGTTGCTGAGTTGAGCCGTTAGAATAGCTCTGGTTGTCGTAGCTGTAAATGTGAGGGTCGCTCTCTAAAATATAACCTATCGAAGTAGCTGCATAGTAGCTCAGGGCTAGCAGCGACACTAGATTAAGAATTCGATAAACTGGCTTTTCAGACATTTCTTTCATTTTAAGTCCTATGGTTTGTGTAAATAGCAAAGTTGGCTACAGTGACGGCACGTTTTTTTGAGAAGTTCCCGCCAATACAGCACCCGATCTAAAATCAGAACGCTGGCCTACTCAAATCCTGATGTCCGATCGCCTACAACAAATTTTGCCTATTGGGCAAACAGTTTTTATTGCTATTTCATATTGCACTCTCCCCCTTGCATTGTCTATCTAACTGCGGTAAGACTTCGACGATTTGGGCGTTCTAGAACTCTACAATTGTCTCTGAAAAGCTGCTACATTTAAAAAAAAATAGCTGCTAAAGCTTGCAGCGCAAAGACTGTAGCGGTTTTTGTCCTGCGCGAATTTTTCAAGATTCCACCAATGGCGTGCGGCGGCCGAAAGCCAGAAAAACTATGCAGTTAGTGAGCGATCGCTCAAATAAATATGTCTTAAGTTATACTCAGACCAGCAACAGACCGTGTTACATTGCATATCAAGCTTGAGTATTTCCGGCTTTATAGTAAACAGCATTTTTTTGTTTAAGTGCTGTCGCGCTCGCTCCCGTGCGAGGGAAGACGCTACCTCCCTACACATCTATAAACCAAGCCCGTGCGATCGCGCTACAGCTCGCAAGTCGTAAAAAATACTTTTTGGATTCGGACAGAGATGCTCCCTGATACTGTCAGGAACCTCAGCCATGACAGCATGAGGCTTGTCAGAGTAATCTGGTGACAAAAAAGCAAGATTAAAATAGTAGAATGCAGAATTTGAGAGCGGTCAAAAAATATTGACCTTGTAGATGCACATGGTTATGGAAAAACATGATGAAGATGCGATCGCTGCCACGAGCGATGTAGGGGGGATAAGTTATGACGAAACACCCGACAGCGTTTGAGTCAGTTACTTCTACAACTTATTAGAACAATTACTCGGATTTAACTGCAACGACAGACTTTTTGCTGGTAATTTGCAAAAGGGATAGGGGCAGCACAACAGGCCAAATCAGAGGGCCGATTACTAAGGCTATCCAAGAGATTAAGTCAGTTTTTGATGTCGCACTATCGTTCCAAAAACTTTTGAACCAAACAATAAAAACGATTAAGGCAATCGCAAAGTAGCCAATAACGATCATTGTTTTACCTCTTAGTCTATAAGATGGGCTCGAATTATTGATCATTATTATATCTCAGGGTGCGGTTTGCCGATCGCCAATTTTCCCCGACCCTGCAACTGTCGATCGCCCAAACTTTCACAGATATCAGACTCCACGCCCCAAGATGTCGCCTTCAACACGCACTTTGGCGACAGCCAGCGGCGCTCAAAGCCTTGCTCTCATGAGTTTTTGACGTTTCGTCACACTTTGAGAGCAGCCCGGAAATGACCCCAAAGGCGATCGACTATCTCGTTCTTCGGTGATTTAACTCACCTATACTCCCAGACTTCGATCGCAAGTATAGTTCAGAACGATCGCACAGCTTAGCTGACGGCAATCACCCTACTGTCATCTCAAACACTGCATATTAGAACAGTCAAGATAAACGAAATTTCATGCAAGCTCTGACTTTACAATCCGATCGGGCGATCGCTGAACTATTCTATCAAGTAACCTATTCAGGCAATCTGACTCGCACTCAAAGCCACAAACTGCTTTCGTTCTGCCAAAGCGCTCTGAACCAAGATGACCGAGATGCAGTCAACCGCCTGCTTTACGCCATCCGCCGCGGATGGATCGGGATTTCCGATTAGTTTCTTCAGACAGCAAGTCGAGCTCGGCACTTCTACTTTGTCTCCTGTAAAACTTTGGCAGCAAAATTTCCGCCAACAGGTCACTTCATTAACCGTCTCAAAAAAAATAAATGTGCTGCGATCGAAACGATCGAACCCGGTTTCTTGAACAAGCCGGGATTTTTGATGTGAATCAGTCAGGAATCTGCAGTCAGCAGTCAACAGTTAGCATTTATTCAGTACATCCACAAAAAAAACACACCGCGACACCCGGTAAATGCAGCCAAAACCTGGTTTCTGAACACCTTAAAACTTTTACCTTTAATTAAGTCGATCGATTTATTTATAGCAATTCGGGGCAACATAAGGTACGAGCGGAAAAAATGTAATTGGTAATTGGTAATTGGTAATTGGTAATTGGTAATTGGTAATTGGTAATTGGTAATTGGTAGTGCCCTATACCCTAGGCCTTATGCCCTAGGCCTATGGCATATTACCGCGATCTGGTGTATCTCATTTAACTGAAAAAAAATATTATGAGATAAATATTAATTTATTTGTCGCACTCTCTTAAGGAAAAATACAGATTTGGGAGTTGCCAAAAGCGAGGGGTCGAGACGGGGTTGGTGTTTCGAGTTTCCCTCTCAATGAGGAAAGAACCGATCCCCAAGTTGGGCTGACACAAATCACAAATCAAGGCCGAATGGATCACATTAACTCGCGTATTTGAATCACATAAAACTTTGGAAAATTAGTCAATACTACTAAAAGCCAGTTCAAAAAAAACACAATGATGACCCAAACGCTTTTACCTCAATTTAGTATTGCAGAGCTAGTCTTTCAGGTATATCACTCGGGTTTGTTGACTCCCACTCACCGACGCCAGCTCCAAACAGCGCTGTTAAATGACCGTCTTACCGAAGAAGATCAAACAGCCATCAACCGCTTGCTCCACGCCGTTCGGCGGGGCTGGCTGAAAGTCGTAGACTAAACTCAAGTACAAAATTTTTTGCAGATTCTGTGGAAATGCACAGTCAATCGATTTTAGTAGATTTTAGATTTAAGATTTAGTCAACAGATGAATCTGGAGATTGAACAGTAATCTAAAATTTTTGCCTCTCCAGTCAGGATGGTACGCGGTACGGTATCAGTTGAAAAACGCATTCACCTAAAAACAGAATTAAATCCCCTCAATACAATTAGGATTTAAACTAAAGGTAGGGTGCGCCACCAGCACCCCGCGGTTTAAAGTTCTATTTTGCCCGTTTATCAGAAAAATGGGTTGAAAACCCCGTACTTTTAGGACGGCTTTAAGTCAAGTAAATGCGTCAATATTTAAATTGTTGAAAAATACAGAATTGCGACAATCCTTGGGACAACCCTTTCTTCACGTAAGTTTTGAGACTAGAATAAAATCAGTTCACTCTTCAAATAAGAGGTAACTCAATCTTGCTCGCAAACTACGTTTACAAACTGCGTCCAAATCAAACACAAGACTCAAAAATGTCTGGCTGGGTAGATATGTTAAGAAGCCACTACAATTGGTGTCTCAACGACAGAATTACTCACTACCACCAACAATTCATCCAAGGAAATTACTGCGAGATTAGAACTCAAAGCGAAGTTTCCCCATTAACCTGCTATGTCAGTAAAAATGGTGCAACCGGAAATCCTTGGAAAGACTCAAAAACCGATGCTTCAGGTAAGACTAAGAACCCCCGTCGCAGTGCCGGCGACATTCAAATAACAGCATTACCTGACTTAAAAACAGCTAGACCTTGGTATATTGGCATTGACTCAACAGTTTTACAACAGAATGTTAAACGCTTAGACATTGCCTACAAAAACTTCTTTAAAGGTAAAGGATTTCCGAAATTCAAAAATCGGAGTAACTTTACTTCTTTCACCTTCGTAATGGGAGTCAAAATACAAGGTAATAAAATTTACTTACCAAAACTAGGTTGGATGCGGTTTTACAACTCGCGGTCAATCCCCGATGGTTTTACCATTAAGGCTTGTGCGGTAAGAAAACGGCAAAATGGCTGGTATGTATCTATCCGAATTGAGGACAAGTCTATTCCCGACTACCTGACAAAATCTCTGGTGGATGTTGTGAAAATAATTGGCTGTGACCTAGGGATTACCAAATTAGTTCATTTGTCTGACGGACATCAGATTAAGAATCCTAAAATTGCGACCAATAAAAAAGCTAAACGTACCCTGAAGATTAGACAGAGACGGGTTAGTCGTAAAGTCAAAGGTAGTAAAAATCGCAAAAAAGCGGCTAAAAAAGTCGGACTGTTTCATCAAAAGATTAGCGATAAGCGTCAAGCATATCAATGGAAAATCGCTCGGGAAATAGTCGATCGAAATATTGATGCAATTGCCTTAGAAAATTTGAATATTTCAGGAATGATGCGCCGATGTCGCGTAAAAATCGATAAAAAAACGGGAAGATTTCTCAAAAACGGACAATCCAGAAAGAAAAGTTTAAATCGTTCGATTTCTGATGCAGGCTGGTCTGAATTAACTTTAAAGATTGAGTATTTAGCTGCGAAGCAAGGAAAAGTCGTAATTAAAGTTAATCCTAAATATTCGAGCATTGAATGCAGGAAGTGCGGTCATATTGACAAGTCTAGCAGAGATGGAGAAAAATTCATCTGTACTGAATGCGGCTATTACGAACACGCCGATATAGGTGCTGCAAAAACAATCAGAGATAGAGCTTTAAAAATGGTACGCGGGGACTCCGCGAAACCAGGGATTTTTTTTAATCCCCAAACGCTTGAGGAGCTTGTTGCAAGACAAGGATAGCAGCCCACCTTTTTAGGCAAAAGGATTGCGCCCAAGAACCCGCACACTTGCGCGGGATATTAAGATCGAAATGTCTTAAGAATCCCCGTACCTTAAGGTCGGGGAGTGTCAATTACTCAGAAATTTTGCCATCAGGCATCATCGCTTCTCTCAGATTCGCCTCGTTTAAATTTGTCCCGCGCAAACAAGCTTGATGCAGGTTTGCTCCCCGGAGATTTGCTCCCTTAAGGGAAACTCCGCTCAAATCAGCTAGATGAAGATTCGCACAGCTCAAGTTTGCTCCGTTCAAATTAGCTCCCTTCAAATCCGCTTTTTCGAGATTGGCTTCGGTCAAATTTGCCCAACTCAAATTTGCTTGAGTCAGCTTAGCATGGCTGAGATCAGCTTGTGTAAAGTTGGTGTCGGTTAAATTTGCTTTGCTGAGGTTGATGTGGCAAAGTTTTACTTCTGTCAAGTTGGCACCTTGCAAGTTAACGTTAACTGCATAAACTTGCATCAAGATTGCCCGCTGAAGGTTGGCCTCTCTCATGTCTGCACCTCTGAGACTCGCCCCGGTTAAATCTGCCCCGCCTAGCACCGCACTCCGCAAGATGGCTCCGCTTAAGTTGGCTCCCACCGCCTCGCATTCGCCGAAATTAGCCGACATGAGGTTGGCTTGGCTGATATTTGCTTGGCTGATATTTGCTTGATACAGATTGGCTCTGTAAAGGATGATGCCGATCGCATTTATACCTTTTAAATTAGCTTGACTCAAGTCAATATCGCGCAAATTTGTCCTTGACATATTCGCCCCGCTCAGGTCTATTTTGTGAAAAACCCGTTCTCCGGCTGCATACCGTCTGAGAAGTTCGTCTGCATTCATGTCATTTCCCCCAAAATATTTAATAATATCTTTGATATTTCAATCATATTAGGCATGAGCGACCTTTACATTTCTTGGTCTGAGTATCATCGGACAATTGAGGATTTGGCTGTAAAAATTGATGAATCTCAGTGGAAATTCGATCGCATTGTGTGTCTCGCGAGGGGGGGGCTGCGGGTGGGCGATATTCTGTCGCGGATTTTCGACAAACCTCTGGCGATTTTAGCGGCCTCGTCCTACGGTGGGGCGGAGGGAAAAGTCCGGCGGGCGATCGAGTTTGCGGCTAATTTGACAATGGTGGGCGATAATTTGGGCAGCCGCATCCTGTTAGTTGACGATTTGGTGGATTCGGGAATTAGTTTAGATCGAGGTATCCTTTGGCTGCAAAACCGCTACGGCGAAGATATTCAGGAAATTCGGACTGCTGTACTTTGGTACAAGGCTTGTTCTGTGGCGAAGCCGGATTATTATGTAGATTATTTGGCTGACAATCCTTGGATTCATCAACCTTTTGAAATGTACGAAAAAATGAGTGCGGCTGATTTTGCGACGAAAGTTGGGAGTTAGGCTGTCATATCAATTCCGGTTGCACTCAAACATGACTGTTGACTGTTGACGGGCGGCTCTAAAAACTGAATGGTTGACTGTTGACGGGCGGCTCGATTTTATTATTCCGATGCAACCGGAAACGATATCAAAGGCTAAAATCCGGTCAAAACTTCCTATGGTTTTGCCGATGTTTTGCACTTTTTGGCATAGTCAGTCAGGGGTGGAAACCCCTGTATCACAGCTAAACTCCTCTCAATCAAAACTGAATATTTATTAAGGTTTGGCAGTGTGTTTCAACTGAGATATTGCACCATTATCAATAAGCCTTTTATGGGCGGGCTAGGAGCAACTGCCCACAATAAAATTCACTCTTTGTGAAACGGGCAAGATGGCTGTTCTTGAAAATGGTGCAATATCTCAACTTCAACCTACTTTAGCTACGAGACGGGGAATAAATTCCCGGCAGAGTTGTGGGTAATTGCAAGCGGCCCGATACAATTAGCGAAATGAAAGAATCCGATCGCCCAATTCGACGCTTCCAGCCAAAACTTCCAGCCGCGCCCACTGATCCGCTGCCAAAATATCCTCTAAACCAGGACTTTCACAGTTATCAGCTTGGTGTTTGTCGCACACCTGCTCAATCAACTTCGGAATATCCAAAAATGTAATCTTTTCGTCCAAAAATAGCGCTACCGCCTGTTCGTTAGCCGCATTCAGCACCGCAGGCATGGAGCCGCCCGCACGTCCCGCTGCATAGGCTAACTGCATACAAGGATACTTTTTGTGGTCGGGTTCTCGGAAAGTTAAATCCCCGGATTTTACCAAATCCAGCCGCGGCCAATCTGTAGGAATTCGCTCCGGCCAAGACAAAGCGTAAAGCAGCGGCAACCGCATATCCGGCCAGCCTAATTGCGCCAAAACCGACGTATCTTGCAGTTCAATTAACGAGTGAATTATGCTCTGGGGATGGATGACAATATCAATGTCGTCATAATCCATGCCGAACAAGTAATGAGCTTCAATTACTTCTAATCCTTTGTTCATCAAAGTAGCAGAATCAATGGTGATTTTCTGCCCCATCGACCAATTCGGATGTTTCAAGGCATCGGCGACTGTTACTTCTGCTAAGAAGTCGATCGGCAAATCTCGAAAAGAACCGCCGGAAGCTGTAAGAATAATCCGGCGCAACCCTCCCGCCGGCAAGCCTTGCAAGCACTGAAAAATTGCCGAATGTTCCGAATCAGCCGGCAATACTTTAACACCATATTTTTCGATTAAGGGGTTGACAACGGGGCCGCCGGCGATTAAGGTTTCTTTATTTGCTAAGGCGATATCTTTGCCTGCTTCTATAGCCGCAATTGTTGGCAGCAAACCCGCACAGCCAACTATGCCGGTGACTACGGCTTCAGCGTCGCCGTATTTGGCAACTTCGACAACGCCTGACTCCCCAGCAAGTAAAATAGGTTGAGGGTCGATATCTGCGATCGCCTCCTGCAATTCCTGTAATTTATCTTCGTCACAAATCGCGACAATTTCTGGTTTAAACTGGCGAATTTGCTGCGCCAGCAACTTGACATTTCGTCCTGCTGTTAACCCGACAATCCGAAATTGTTCGGGGTATTGAGCTACAATATCCAGAGTCTGAGTGCCGATGGAGCCTGTGGAGCCGAGAAGAGTTATTGCTTTCACAATTTTTTAAGGTTTTGTGGATTATTCTAATATTACGATTGCGGGAACTAAAATTAGCGGTTAACTATTGCGTGGCAAGCACATTCGATGACATTATATTTTGACCGATCAGCTAGTGCCAGATTTCATGGAGAATAGGGAAAATTTTGTTGATGACAGTGAGGACATCAGTGTCTCGATCGCCGAAAATATAGAAGAAGGTCGATCGCAGCCACCGTCGAGTCTGGTTTGGGCGATCGCCACCGCTGCGGCAATTTTCTTTTTTTGTAGCAGTTTGCGGCACGCTTTATTCCAATCAACAGCTTTCGATTTAGGAATTTTTGACCAAGCAATTTACTCCATCTCCCAAAACCAAACACCTTTTTCTTCTTTAATGGAGATGCACATTTTGGGAGATCACGCAGCGGTAATCTATTATCCCCTAGCTTTGCTCTACAAAATTTACCCAGACGTGCATTGGCTGCTGTTGGTACAAGCAGTTGCTTTATCCTTGGGAGCTTTGCCTAGCTGGAGTTTAGCGCGTTTAGGCGGTTTAAATCAAGAACAATCTAGGGCGATCGCAATTATTTATTTGCTCTACCCAGTCGTATTTAACATCAATTTATTTGATTTTCACCCGGAAGTAATCGCTTTACCTGCAATTTTAGCAGCAATTTTGGCAGCGCGTTTAAATAAAATCCTGTGGTTTTGTACCACAATTTTGTTAGTTTTGAGCTGCAAAGCAGTTTTGTCCCTAACCGTTGCTGCTATGGGATTGTGGCTGTTTTTTTGCGAAAGAAAGCAGCGGTTGGGGGCGATCGCACTTTTGCTAGGCGTAGCATGGTTTTTGATTGCTTCCCAGAAAATTATCCCCTACTTTAGCGGTAGTGAAGTCGCCGGAGTCGGGCGCTACAGCTATTTAGGCAAATCCGTAATAGAAATAATCATCAACCTTTTATTAAAACCACAATTAATCTTAGGAAGAATCCTTTCCATCGATACAATAAAATACTTATTCATCCTGATATTACCCGTGATTTGGCTGCTACTGCCATTTCCCCGCCCAAACAACCTCAAATATTTAACAGCCCTAATTCCTGCCATCCCTACCCTAATTATCAATATCCTCTCTGAATTGTCATTTCAACGCAGCTTAGCCTATCAATATTCATTGCCGATACTTCCATTTTTAATAATAGCAGTCATCGCCAAAGAATCCAGCCGCAAAAACACCCAAGTGAAAACCGAATCGCAAATATTTTCGCCCTCCAAAACCGCGAATTTACCATTTATAAAAATACCAATGCCGCAACTGTGGCTGGGCATTCAATTGCCGAAACAAATGATAATTTGGTCATTAATAATATTCTTAATTTTCGGAGAATATAAAGATTTTTTTCTGTATTTGAATAGACTAGATACCTGGCAAGCCACGCGGGAAGCAGTCGCACAAGTTCAACCCCAAAGCAGTATTTTAACAGATAACAGACTTGCCCCTCACTTTACCCACCGCCCCATCGTAAAATTGCTTTCACAAATTTCACCCCAAACAAACTTAGCTGAATTTGAATACATATTATTCAACCTGCGCCATCCCTGGCCCGACACTGAAAAAATTGGAAATACCTTAGCCAATCAACTAAAAAATGCTCCTAATTTTAAATTAACTTATCAAAAAAACGACGTTATACTATTTAAACGCATCCCAGGTTAACCCAACAGAATGCTAACTTTAAAATCCGCAAAATTCCATCCAGTATTTTTAATGATTGTCGTGACAGCCATAATCTTATTTATCGCCAGTAGCGTGCGGCACGCATTATTTCATTCAACTGCATTCGACTTAGCAATTTTTGACCAAGCAATTTACTTAATCTCTCAAAATCAAACGCCATTTTCTTCATTAATGGCCATCAATATTTTAGGCGATCACGTGGCGTTTATTTTCTATCCGCTAGCTTTACTTTATAAAATATATCCCGATGTTCACTGGCTGTTATTCGTACAAGCCGTTTCCTTAGCTTTAGGTGCTTGGCCTTGCTGGAGTTTAGCACGTCAAGCGGGATTAAACGAATCAAAGGCGATCGCCATTGCAGCAGTTTACCTGCTTTATCCCGCAGTATTTAACGTCAATCTGTTTGACTTCCACCCCGAAGTAATTGCTGTACCCGCAATCTTAGCAGCAATCTTAGCAGCCAGACTCGATAAAATCCTGTGGTTTTGTGCCGCCACAGTATTAATTTTAAGCTGCAAAGCCGTCCTATCTTTAACCGTCGTGATGATGGGTCTTTGGCTGTTTTTCTTTGAAAAAAAGAGCAGGTGCGGAATCATCGCTATATTTCTCGGCGCGGCTTGGTTTTTGATAGCAACTCAAGCAATAGTACCGTATTTTAATCAAGGAAAACAGCACGCAGGTGTGGGGCGATATCACTATTTAGGAAACTCGGTTTTTGAAATAGTTGTTAATTTAGCGCTTAAACCTAGCTTAGTAGCCAATCGCCTGATTTCAGTAGAGACTTTGGGATATTTGATTTTGTTATTTTTGCCCGCAATCTGGTGGATTTCTCCTCGGCATCTTTCGCCCTTAATTGGTGCTTCGCCGATGCTATTGATGAATATTCTTTCCGATATTGACGCGCAGAGAGATTTGATTCACCAATATGTTGTGCCGATATTTCCATTTTTATTAATTACTATAATTGATACGCTAGCAGATAGACAAAAAAGAGGAAGTAATTTCTGGAAAAATGTAATTAATTATCTGTGGAATCATCACAACTGGATGCCGCAAATCTGGACAAAAGTATCGCAGCGTATTTCGATTAAATCTGTTAAACGTATCTGGAAGCACCGGATTTGGGTTCGCCGAAGCGGGAAAAGTGGCAAATTGCTATTTACTAACTCTTTGCTGTCAAAATTATTAATTTTGTGGTCGCTGTTAACTTTTTTAGCCTTGGCTAAGTACGGCTATTTTGGAACAATTTATTTAGAGTCTCTCGATACTTGGCAAGCTACGCGACAGGCAATTAACAAAGTGGAAACAAAAGGCAATGTGTTAACAGATAATTCCCTAGCAACTCATCTCGCTCACCGAAAAACAATTAAATTGCTGCATCAAGTTGCCAACGGACAAAGTTTGAATGAATTTGACTATGTACTGCTAAATTTGCGCCATCCTTGGCCGGATACTGCCGATACTGCTGCGAGTGTCGCGGCTCAACTTAAAAATTCTCCTGAATTTAAGATTAGCTATCAGCAAGACGATGTATTTTTGTTTCAAAAAATCAGCAATTAGTAAACTTATTGCAATAATTATTCATCGCTCAAAACCAACCGCAGATTTAAGGCAGAGAAACAGAGAGAAACGCAGATAATTTTAAGATAATTTTGGAATGAATACAATATGAGCAATTTTAAGCATCTAAAATACGAGCCTGTAATTTGGTCGATCGCCCTTTTTGTGGTAATATTTTTACTGTGCAGCAGTGTACGCCACGCCCTGTTTCAATCCAACGCCTTTGAACTAGGAATTTACGACCAAGTAGCGTATCTAATCAGTCAGGGACAAACGCCGTTTTCCTCATTTCTCGAAATTCACCACATGGGAAATCACGCCGCTTTGGTGATGTATCCCGTGGCTTTGCTTTACAAAATATATCCCGACGTTCATTGGCTGTTGCTAGTCCAAGCAGTTGCTCTAGCATTGGGTGCTTTGCCAGTTTGGAGTTTGGCCATTCAAGCCGGATTAAATAATAGCATATCTCGGGCGATCGCCAGTATTTACCTTCTCTATCCATTAGTCTTCAATGTCAACCTCTTTGACTTCCACCCAGAAGTAATTGCCCTACCCGCACTGCTAGCAGCAATCCTAGCCGCCAGACTCAATAAAACCCTGTGGTTTTGTGCTGCTATCGTCTTAGTTTTGAGCTGCAAAGCCGTGTTATCTTTAACTGTAGCTGCGATGGGACTGTGGCTGTTGTGTTTCGACAAAAAACGCAATTGCGGACTCATAGCTCTGTTTCTCGGCGCGGCTTGGTTCCTGGTAGTTACTCAAGCCGTAATACCGTATTTCAATCTGGGAAGAGAACACGCAGGAATCGGGCGATATCAATATTTAGGACATTCAGTTTTAGAAATTGCTGTTAATTTAATATTGAAACCAAATCTAGTTTTAGGACGTTTATTTTCTTTAGATACAGTTGAATATTTAACGTTATTAACCTTGCCTGTAATTTGGTGGCTTTCCCTGCGTCACCTGACACCTTTAATTAGCGCTTTACCGATGTTAGCGATGAATATTCTTTCGGATATTCCTGCCCAGCGAGATTTGATTCATCAATATTCTATTCCGATATTGCCATTTTTGTTAGTTGCCGTAATTTCCAGTTTAGCCGATAGAAATCAGTCTAAAGGAAAGATAATATTTGATAGATTGCCAATTCCTAATTATCCATTGCCAAAAATCATTATAATTTGGTCATTAATCGCTTTTTTAGCTTTAGCAAAATACGGATATTTTGGGACTATTTATTTAGATTACCTCGACACTTTGCCAGCTACCAAAGAAGCCATCGCTCTCGTCAACACAAAAGGCAGTGTTTTAACAACTTCTCGCGTTGCTCCCCACTTAACGCACCGCCCCGTGGTAAAGTTAACTGAGGCTAAGACACCTCCTGCAAATCTCGCAGAATTTGATTATGTCTTGCTGAATCTGAGGTATCCCGGCTGGATGAGCGATCGAGCTTTTGTACAAAACCTAGTAACTAAACTCGCCAACAATCCCCAATTTCAACTAAAATATCAGCGAGATGATATATATCTATTTACTAAGAGTCAGTAGTCAGCGGTCAGTAGTCAGTAGTCATTAGTCATTAGTCAGTTGGTAGGGGCTGTGGATGTTGCGTGCCCGCCCTCTTAGTTAACAGTTGGCAGTTAACAGTCAACAGCTAACAATTCCCCATGACTACTAACTAATAACTAATGACTCCTAACTAATGACTAATGACTAATGACTACTGACTCCTAACTAATGACTACTGACTACTGACTACTGACTAATTATTTTAATCCTCAACTTTCAAAGCCCTTCTTGCCAACTTCACATAAGTTTTCACAGTTTCATAGGGCATTTCCAAATCAGCAGCAATATCAAACAAAGATTCCCCCAATTCCCGGCGCGCCAAAATCGTCGCCCAAGTTTCCGCAATCTCAGCAGCCCGACGGCCACCTTTACGCTTTCTGATCTCCATAAACTTCTCTGTTAATTCATCTATTCGCGCCGCCAAAACACTTTGTATCGACACTTCTGTCACCGATTCTGTCAGCCATTGCGTCCGCGTTTGTCCCAAACCAAAAGTTGTTTTGTGCCCCGTGCCGCAGTAGGGTGCTAACCGCCCCAAAGCATAAAATAATTGTACAAAATCAGGGCGATTTTGGCCCGATCGCCCGATCGCAAATTCCACAGCCCCAGTAAACCCCGTCACCATGCCTTTTTTGCCCGCCGCCACCTTCTGCGACTCCAACTTGTGGCGGCTAATAATTACATTTTCATCAATCCAATTCATAAATTCGGCTTGGTCAAAAATTACCCCAGAAAAGTTATTCCAGCGGCGAAAATAGCTGTGAAAAACATTTTCAGGAACTGGTAGCGGGAAGTGATGACCTTTGCTGCGAAAGCTTGTTGGAGTTACAAAACTAAGTTTTACGTTGCGCGATAATGGTAATTCTGCTGTTAGTAATTGCTGGTAAGTTGTGGGAGCAAAAGCAATTTTCCAAGAGCGAATGAGTAGCGGAGCATTTCGCAAATCTATCTCTTCGGGCAAATTTTGCAGCCACTGACTCAGCCACTGCACTACTCGCTTTGAAAGTCCCGTGACGTACCAGCGATAAATACGATCGCCCGCAAGCTGAAATTCTTTGCCGCTAGCGGCTAAATCACCTTCCAATCCCGAAATCGTAAAGGCTTTTTCTGACTGATCGTTGTGCAAAAGCTGCGATAAATCCGGGTCAGTTTCCTGTACTTGATGCAAAAACCAAGCGTGCAAACCTATGGCATATTGCGCGTACAGAGAGCTAGCAGCGCGGGGAGTCAATTCAAACACTAATCCGACTAACTCGGTGTCAGCGGGCCAAATCAGCCCAGCAGAAGCAAATTTTTTGCGGGGGGTGGGGTCGGGGGAAGTTGCCATGAGATGCCAGAAACAGCGACAGCGCTGTGATATTCTATCTTGTTTGCATCCCCTTTGGGGGATGTTTTTTTCAGGGCGATCGGTCAAATCTTTGGGAGGCTCCAAAAACCGGGTCATGGCCCTGTTTCCCCAACCGTCCGGGATGCGTAAAAAATCCTTACAAAACCCACAACCTAAAACTCAATTTTTGTCAAGGTTTCCTCTTGGTAAGTAAACAGAAATATACAAGTGTTTAAAATCACATTCTGCGATACAATTGTTAAAAGCTCGTAGCATCCTCAACTCCGATCCTGAACTATGAACACAACAGAAAAATCTAAACTCTCCAACGAAAAAACCTTGGAGGCAATGAAGAATTTCTCCGAAACCTACGCCAAGCGCACCGGAACTTACTTTTGTTCCGAGCCTTCTGTCACTGCTGTCGTCATAGAAGGACTAGCAAAGCACAAAGATGAACTAGGTGCTCCCCTATGCCCTTGTCGCCATTACGAAGATAAAGAAGCCGAGGTAAAAGCCGCCTACTGGAACTGTCCTTGCATTCCCATGCGCGAGCGCAAAGAGTGTCATTGTATGTTATTTCTGACGCCAGATAACGATTTTGCTGGAACTAATCAGGAAATTGGTATGGATCAGATTCAAGCTGTCAGAGAAACTATGTAATCGGTTAAGTAGGCGGTCGTAAATTGATAGCAGTTTTGACAACAGGTCGTAATTTTTCCTATTTTTAAGACTTAGCTATTTACAAAACCGATCGCCACTCTACGCTCTAGAGCATTCCTCACTTAGGATATCTACAAGTATTGTAGATTTTAGATTGTAGATTTTAAATTGAGGATTGATGGATTATTAATACATAGATTAATAGATTGTCAATACCTCATTTTTTAGAGAAGGCTGTATCCAATTCAAAATTTCCAATCTCAAATAAATGACAGAGGAAATGCCGGAGGAATTTTGGCAAAGTATCGAACAGTTTAACAGCCAAGACTTTTACGCTTGTCACGATACTTTAGAGGCTTTGTGGATGGAAGCGGGCGAGCCGGAAAAAAAGTTTTATCAGGGAATTTTGCAAATTGCTGTAGGGCTTTATCACTTAAGCAATCAAAACTGGCGCGGTGCAGTAATCTTACTCGGAGAAGGTATAAATCGGCTCAGTTATTATCAGCCGAGTTATGCTGAAATTGCTGTTGAAGATTTGCTCCGACAAAGCGCTAAACTATTGAGCACTTTGCAACAAGCCGGCCCGGAAGCAGTAGCTAAATTTGTACCGTTGTTCGCAGGTACAGAAGTTGCAGGCTTGCAATTGCCGCGAATTATCAAAGTATATTGAAGATTGTAAGGGGTTTTACTAAGTTATTAAATGACTCATTCTAATGACTAATTCTTTTGACCTAATCTCTTTTATTGCGGGCTTGATATGTATTCAAACCCTCTGGCAACTGTTTCAGCAATGGCCAAAATTTTGGGATACCCAAGTAACGTTCAAAGATCTAGAGTTAGCCCAGCGGTTGGCTACATTTGTTTTGATACCCATTGGTGTTCTGTTGCATGAAATAGGGCATAGTCTGGCTACTTGGCAAGTAGGAGGAACAGTATCAACCTTCCAATGGCGATTCTATTGGGGCTATATAGTTCCATCAGGAAATTTTAGTTTTGTTGATTATTGGTGGATTGCCTTCAGCGGAAACCTTGTATCTATCCTTCTAGGATTACTGCCAATTCCTTTCATCCCTTATATCCGCAAACGAATTGTTGGAGAACTGCTTTATAGTTATGTCTGTATACAGTCAATTTACAGTTTAGTCGCGTATCCTGTAATGTCCTTTGGTTTGCGTGGAGGAGATTGGGTCAATATCTATGACTTTACTGTTCAACCTTACGCATCGCTAACTGCAATTGTTCACGTAGGGTTACTGTGCGGATTGTGGCAATTATATCACAGCCGGAAAGCTATCTACTGGCGATTAGCTCGTAACCCCCATACCCTAGAGACATGGGAGAAATTAAAGCTAAATATAGATAACAAATCAAATGACTTGCAATCATATCTGAAACTAGCCTATTTTTTGGTGGAAAATAATGAAATTCATGAAGCAAAGAAGGTTGCCAAGAAAATTTTTCCAATTGTAACTCATGACGATAAAGTGCAGGTTTTTAAAGTAGCTATCGACTGCGCTAGTCAAGCATATCGAAGAGCGATTAAATCAGGTAAGCAATTACTGAATACCGATCTTTCATCTGAAGATAGACTACATATTTATCGAATATTATGCTTTTCTCTTTACAAAATACGCCGACTACCGGAAGCACTTTCCTACGCAAATCAGGGGTTAACCGTAGATCCTACAGACTATAAACTTCGATGTTATAGGGCTATTGTGTATCAGATGCTGGGGCAACACCAAGAAGCAAGAGCAGACTTAGATGTAGCATTAGAGAATGCTCCTGATGAGGATACCCGCCAAGAGTTACAAGAGTGGCTAACCCAGTATTTGAAACGGGTATAGCTGAGCATTAAGGAAGCAGCCCAACACATCTTTACAGCAGAGCTAGTGGGAGCGTCGGCGTTGTGAAAAAGGTTATTTGCAGCCGCTGAATTTTGTCCTTACATTTTTCCCGACAGGTGAAACCCGATCGCACTAGCGATGCGGAGCATTATCGCCCGCAACTTCGGACGATCGATCGCCAGCTTTCCCTATCCTAGAAAAATACAGCCCCCGCCAATGCTCAAATGAAATGAGATGGCAACTATTTTAAAGAAAGAACCTAATAAATCAAAATTTGCCGAACTCACTGCGGACAGCTAATGCCTTAGTACCTAGAGAGGTTATCCGAAACTTCCCGATGCGAGCAACCGTCAAAAAACTTGCAAATCCAGCAAATCAGCCAAACACCTCGTGAAAATGGCTATTGTCTTGCTAGGATAATTGGTTGATGCTTTCGGGCTGGTCGATCGACCTGACGAGAATATTTCTGGCCGTTAAGATAAAATACCTAACTAAATCGGGTGTGGTGGATTTAATCTCCATAGAGACAAATCAGGGGTTGGAAAAGGCCCTTCAGCAATTTCACATATTTTGAGGCTTGCAAGCTATGATGCCCTCCGCTAAACTACTTAATTCGCGCATATTCAAAGGATTGTCGCTGCTGTTGCCGCTCGCTCTGGCTGGCGCGATCGCCCCTCCCACCTACCCGCAAACCGCCACGCCCCGCACTCTCAGCGTGCGATCGGACATTCAAGAAGCCGACTCCAAAACCGGCATCGTGACAGCCCGCGGCAACGTCCAAATCAACTATCCAGCCCGCCAAATCCAAGCAACAGCAGCTCAAGCTCAATACTTCAGCCGCGAGCGCCGGATCATCCTCAGCGGCGACGTTTACGTATTGCAGCAGGGCAACAGCCTGCGCGGCGAAACCGTGACATACTTGATCGATGAAGGCAGGTTTATTGCCCTCCCAGACAATCCAGGACAGGTAGAATCAGTCTATCTCGTTGCTCCGGAACAAGATGCAGCAGCTCAAAGTGCGATCGGCACCACACCGCCCGCCAGTTCAACAGCACCTAAGTAACAGCCCTCCCCATAGCAGCAAAATTTATCACCAAAAACATCAATTGTTGCATAGCTACTTCGGACAATAATTTTTACCGAAATTCTTGTGGAACGGGCATCCTGCCTGTTCCGGGATCGGAGTTTAAATGCGCGACGCCTGAAAGCTGAGAATAAATGCAAAATTTAGTCTTGAAAAAGTAAAAACCTGAAGATTGTCAAATATCCACTTGAGGGGCGATCGCACCAACCAGCAATCTGAAATTTAACAGGCAAGTAAATCCACCTAATTAAACGTAAAATTAGGTATCGCTCACAGGCTGGCTGTGTACTTATTCTTCCTTCTTTTAACCCTCCGAGCGAAGCCCTTATAGCCTCCTGCCTGATGACTAATGACTAATGACTAATGACTAATGACTAATGACTAATGACTAATGACTAATGACTAATGACTAATGA